>CAJURF010000045.1 GCA_910588825.1 uncultured Lachnospiraceae bacterium | reverse complement strand
CAAGCTTTTTCATGTCTTGTTTGTGCCTTGAGCGAAGCGAAAGGAATGATAAAAATTATGGAAGAAAAAATTGTTTTCTGTAAAGGCGGCGGCTGTACGGCCAAACTTGGCGCAGGGGTTCTGGAACATATTCTGGAGCGGCTTCCGGCAGGAAATCAGGACGACCGGCTGCTGGCGGGATTTCAGGGAAAAGAGGATGCGGCAGTGTATCAGGTGAGCGATGAGGAGGCTCTGGTGCAGACCCTTGACTTCTTTCCGCCCATGGTGGACGACCCGTACACATTCGGACAGATTGCGGCGGCCAACGCCCTCAGTGATATTTACGCCATGGGCGGAGAGGTGAAGCTGGCGCTGAATATTGTCTGTTTTCCGGAAAAAATGGATTTGAATATTTTAGGCGAGATCATGCGCGGCGGCGCGGAAAAGGTGAAAGAAGCCGGGGGTATGCTGGGCGGCGGACATTCCATCGTGGACAGTGACGTGAAGTACGGCCTTTCGGTTACCGGACTTGTACACCCGAAAAAGTATTATCGAAACAACACGGGACAGCCAGGGGACAAATTGATTCTCACCAAGAAACTGGGTGTGGGGATTGTCTGCACCGCGGCAAGAGTGGGTGAGGCGTCCCAGGAGGCGCTGGATCAGGCCATGAAGTCTATGACCACATTGAATAAAAAAGCCTCGGAAATCTGCAGAAACTATCCGGTACACGCCTGTACAGATGTGACAGGGTTTAGTTTTCTGGGCCATCTCCATGAGATGATGGGGGGAAACTATTCCTGTATCGTTCACGTGCCCAGTGTGCCGGTGATTGAGGAGGCGAAAGCCTATGCAGATGAATTCCTGCTGACAGCTGCAGGGCAGAAAAACCGGAATCATCTGGAGAAAATTGTGACATTTGAGAATGTTCCCTTTGCCATGGAGGAAGTGCTGCTGGACCCTCAGACTTCCGGGGGGCTTTTGATTGCTGTGGAGCCTTCGTCTTCGGAAACTATGGTAAAAGAACTGCAGGAGGCCGGGCTTCCGGCTGCAGTTGTGGGGGAGATTGTGGAAAAGAGTGACAGGGAGATTCTCTGCAGGATGTGATTTTTAGGGTTAGAGACGTTATCAGTCATGAGTTTGGAAAGCTGCTTGAAGATTTGGAAATGCCGCATATTCGTTTCCATGATTTAAGGCATCCGTATGTCAAGTCCACGACAAAAAAATATTCCTGCAAAAGCAAAAATCCTGGCTCCAATATTCTTTGATAGCCGGGGATTTCTGTACTCACTCAATTGAAAAAGTGAATGAGTATTTTCCGCATGGTCCAATACCATCCCTTAAGCAGCAGTGGGGAAGGACCAGAGGAGACCACAGATCCTGGAATGATGCAGATATTCGGTTAAGGTGGATGTATTGATTTTCGGGGGCTGACTGCATATAATTTAAGGAAATAATAATCTGTAATAAGCTATGGTTGATGTAACGGCAAAGGAAAATTTTGATATTGCGATGACAAAGACATTGGAGAGTGAGGTATCGGCTATGTGTAACCTAAGTAAAGGGGTAGAGGAAAGAGGAATTGTGATTGGTCTGGAGCGAGGTATAGAAACAACATCAGATTCTTCCCAAGTTATCTTGTGCGGCAGCTGATGCTAAAGCTATAGCCGAAAAGCTGGGACATCTTGGTTTTGATGTTGATACGGCACTTAATCTTGGGAGAGATGAATTGAACAGCAAGATTGTAAGCCTTTCAGATAAAGCGGATGAATATGATGCTGTATTACGATATATAATTATTCTTGATGCTTGTAGGAGTACATTGGGAATCAGAGGAAGAGGAAATAACTTCTTTCCAATGATTGCCCCACAAGGGTCGGTAGTGTAAGTTTGTGTTTTTGGAAATAAATGGCTCCTTTTTGGTAAGAATTAGGATATGCAAATTCTTATCGAAAAGGAGTGTTTTTATGCCAGTAGCAAAGGAGCAGATTCGACAGATTATCTCAGAAAACAATTTAACCAGCGCCACCGATGTCTATGCCCTGCTCCGGGACAGTTTCGAAGACATTCTGCAGGAACTCATGGAGGCAGAACTGGATACCGCCCTTGGCTATGAGAAAAACCACAAGATTTTTTACAGCCTCCATTAGTAAACTGCTTGTTCTGCAGACGTAGTAACAATTTGTAAGATTTCCGTGTTGTATAAACATAAATTCGCTGTGTATATTAAAATAAACAAACTTTATACCACAAATATTTATCACATACAAATTCATATTTCACGTAATTTTCTGGCTTGTATCTCTTTATGAACCTCTATTCCACGAGTATTATAATAGTCTATTCGTTCCTGTCGGCTCATATCTTTTGTCTGATAGTAGTTATATTCTCTTAGTTTGTGAATATCCTCAATGGTAAAATTGGGACTTAGAACAGGTTTGTTCATAATTATTCCTCGCTTTCTAATAGCACAGATGGATTTAGGATCTCAACCGGTTTATGACCTTTTAGATTAGTAATTGCTCGTATCCCCCGTATTGTCTTAATATTTACAATGTGTTTAAAATTCCATGATATAATACAGTCGCATTCGCTGACAATAGCGGCTCCGATATGCTGGCAGTCATCATAGCTTTTCTTTGTCAGTATACCCATTTCAATAATTTGTTGTGCAATATCCGCAATATTATCATCAATTTGAATTAAAGTATAATCAATAAGCCCTAAATAATCGAAAAGCTGACTTTGCTTTGGTTCTGAACACCCTTTTAGTTCTTCAAGCGTTACAGTGGAAAGATAAACTTCATACTTCCCAGTGCGAAACATTTCCCAGAGCTGTCTGGTATCGGCCATTTTTTCAGGCACATCTTCCTGAAGTAAGTGACTGACAACCGAGGTATCTAAGTACACTCTTAATTTTCCCGTATCTATCATCTCCCCTTTATAACATCTTTCAATCTAGATTATACAAAAAATCGAATAAAAAAACAATGGAGAATAGAAATTTTAAATTCACCACTTGACAATGTGGTAAAGAGATTATGACACCCGATGAAGTGAGGAAGATGGACAATAAAAAATGCCTTATCTTTATCCGTGGGATCGATCCGATACTGGATAATAAATATAATCCGTTCAAACACCCGGTATTTGCCCAGACCGCAGACGGGGAGGGGAAACCCTATGTGCATGAGCTGGAAGCGGAGGGGGATGCCATTGGTCCGGGTTTTACCATCCTGAATAAGGAATCCCTTGCCTATTATGAAGGGATGAAGGAGAAAGGGGAGCCAGTTTATATCGATACAATCCCTTATGGGGACTTCATGCTGCTGGGGCAGGTGGACATGGAGAAACGGTTTATGGATTTGGACGAGCAGGAGCAGCGGGACAGGCTGAATGAAACTATAGAGCTGGGGCTGGAACTGGAATATGCCTTTGATATGGAAGATGCGGCGGACAGAGGATTTACGGAAAGAGGGGCGGAAATGTCAGGGAACCAGACAGCTGGTAACAATGGGCAGCCAGGCCTTCCACATTTTTTAGAATGGAACGCTTTGAGGCACAGGGGTATTTCAGATCCCGGAAGGATGTTTCCCCGTCCCATCTCAGGTGGTACAGATCTTTGAAATCATCTATGTCAAAATCAAGGCCAGGCAGATTGGTAATGAGATTTTCATAACAGCCTTCTGAAATTTCGATCCGGACCAGGCGCAGGGAGCGGTGTTGATGGGATAAGCGGTTTGCTGGCGAGTATAATTATGTGATTGACACGTTGTATATGTCTGTCATTTATTGGGCGCCGTACATTGGAGGGGGAAAAATCACCCCCTCAATGTTGCAATCACCCGTTTGGGACAGCACAGAAGGTCCAGTGCATCCTCCATAGAATGCACGCATATGTCAGCGTCTGCGGCCAGCTTCCCGTACATTCCTTCCCGTTCCATCACGGCGATGGCCAGCCCGCAGGCCTGGAGCATGAGGGTGTCATTTCGCCCGTTTCCCACTGCCACACAGCGCTGGGGGGAAAGTTTTCCCACGATGTTCATTTTTTCTGCCATGGCATTGCTTCCGGGAAAGGTCTGAATCTGCACAGGGAGACCCTGGCAGTTTTCTTTTGCCGTTCCATGGGTATCTGCCGTTAAAATGTAAATCTTCAGATGTTCTGCCAGTGTCCGAAGCCGCTGTTTGACGGTATCCGGCATCTTTCCGTCTATGGCGATGGTTCCGTTATAGTCCAGAACCAGATATTCTAAGTCGAGGGTTTGGTAACCGGGTATTTCTATAATCATCAGGTATCTCCTCTACATATACGCGATTTGTTCTTTCGCCAGCTGTGTCTTGGGTTCTCTGAAAAATATTTCTTTCGGTGTCATCTCCAGCACTTTTCCCTGATCCATAAATATGACAGAATCGGCAATCCGCTGGGCCTGTGCCAGATTATGGGTGACCACCATGATAGTATACTGCTTTTTCAGTTCCAGCAGCAGCTCCTCGATGGCAATGGTGTTTTTCATGTCAAGTGCAGAGCAGGGCTCGTCCAGCAGCAGAACCTCGGGCTCTGCGCACAGGCTTCTGGCAATGGCCAGCCGCTGTTTCTGCCCCCCGGACAATTTGAGTGCGGACTGATTCATATGCTCCTTCACTTCATCGTACAGCCGGGCTTTTTTCAGGGTTTCCACAATGCGTGTCTCCAGCTGTTCTTTGGTAAGCCGGTTATGATATTTCAGCACGTAAGACAAATTACGCCTGACACTGAAGGGAAAGGCAATGGGCTGCTGAAATACCAGCCCCACCATCTTGCATAACTGTTCTTTCGGCATTCCCATAATATTTTTGTCCTTAATCAGAATCTGACCCTGGATATAGCCGCCTTCGTCTTCTAAAATCCGGTTGAGAGTTTTCAAAAAGGTGGTTTTCCCACAGCCAGACTGTCCCACAATGGCCGTAATCTGGTCTGCCGGTATGTGCAGCTGGATGTTGTGGAGAATTTCCTTTTTTCCAAACCCGGCTTTCAAACCTTGGATATCAATCATTGTCTTCACACTTTCTTCTAAGAATACCGGTTACAGTTCTTTTTGTCCATGAAATAGGAGATTACTTTACATATCAGATGGATGCAGAGTAAAAATGCCATGAGGACAAAGGCTGTTCCGTAAGCATATTCCAGAGAAAATCCATTGTTCACCAGCATATACAGGTGGTAGGGCAGTGACATAAATGGATCTGTCAGTTTCTCAGGAATCTTAGACTGCATCACTGCTCCGGTATAGAGAATCGGAGCCACAGCGCCCATGCCGTAAGCCATTCCCAATGCTGTGGTTTCTATTAATTCTGCTAAACATACAGGCAGAATCAGCCTGCCCAGAGCGTACTCTCTGGAAAGTCCCAGACTGATGGAATTGCTCATATATTCCCTTCCTTTTTCATCCAATATCTTTTTGGCGCGGATGGCTGTAAATGGGACGATCATAGCTGCCACTGCCACAGAGGCACACAGCAGGCTTCTGGGCATTCCCAGCTGATAGATGAGAAACGTATAAGCAACCAAACCGTATAATATGGAGGGAATCCCGGAAAGCCCCTGGATGGATACCCGCACCATGCTGCGGAATCTGCCGTTCGGTGAATAAAAAGACAGATAGACAGCAGAGCCGATTCCCATCAATCCCCCCATCAGCGCTGAGAGCCCGCCCAGATAGACAGAGCCCGCCAGCGCCGGGAAAATGCCTCCGTCTGTTCCCACCGGAACCCCGGCAGGCTCATCTAAGAGGAAGGAAAGGCTGATCACGTCCCTTCCTTTATAAAATACATAGAGAAAAAGGAACAGAGTAACTCCTGCTGTGAAGATTCCCAGCAGGCAGAAGACAAGGCCAGCCAGCATATGTTTGAGCTTACGTTTCATTTTGCAGGGCCCTCCTATGAAGCAGATGTCCACAGACCATAGTGAGCAGCAAAATCACAAGCAGAATCACGTTGGCCGCGTACAGGACGCTGAGATGCCTGCTGCCATATTCGATACTTCCCATTTCCAGAGCAGTCAGAGCCGGGAGTGTCTGAGCCCGTCCCAGAAGTTTTGGGTAAATGGGAGAGTTTCCGATTACCATCATGACTGCCATGGTTTCTCCTAGTCCCCGTCCAAAGGCCATCATGGCAGAGGCCACGATTCCCTTTGAGATGGCGGGAAGAATAATCCGAACAATGAGCATTTCCCTGGAAAATCCCAGCGCCAGAGCCACCAGTTCATATGTATTTCTGGCATTTTGAATGGATTCCTGGCAGGTTGATACCACAAAAGGCAGCAGCATGATGCCCAAGACAATGGAGGCGGCCAGAACACTCTGCCCGGCCGCCATGCCAAAATGTCCGGCAAACCATTTCACAAGTACTGTCAGTCCTATAAAGCCGAAAATGACAGAAGGAATTCCCGCAGCCAGTTCGATGAAAGAAAGCAGTACTTTTGCAATCTGTTTGGGAACATAGAAACTGAGAAAAACGGCACATCCGATGCCGAAAACCATGGCTGCGGATACGGCAAGCCCGGACACATACAGCGTGCCTGCAATGACAGGCATCAGTCCGTACTGAGGGTTTTCGCTGACAGGCCGCCACTGGGCATCTGGGAGGAACATATGGATTCCGATTTCTGTAAAAGCCAGAAGACTTTCACTGAGGATGTGAAAAAGCATGAGAAACATGAGAAATACCACTCCAAATGCGGTAAAAAGTATGATGCTTTTCCCCATAAGATTACAAAATTTTCTTCGCATGGCTGCCTCCGGCAAGGAAATCAATCAAACATTATTTCACGGGAATAAATCCCATTTCTTCTACGGTAGCCTGTCCTTCTTTGCTGAGAATCACGTCGATGAATGCCTGCTGCTGGGGAGTGAGGTCTCCGGAACCTACTAACAGCAGCGGTCTCTGGATAATGTATGAGCCGTCCAGAATATTTTCTTCCACAGGCGCTACACCGTTTACTTTCAGTGGGATTACTTTGCCTTCATTCTGGTTTGCCACGCCGTAAGAAGCATATCCCACTGCCCATTGATTGTCAATAATATTCTGTACCAGTTCACCCATGGAAGATGCCTGGATTGCCTCAGCCTTTACTTCCGTATCGCCCATGATGTTTTTCTGGAACACTTCGTGGGCGCCGCCGTTGATATCCCGGGTGATTACCACCACTTCTTCTTCCGGAAGGGAGCTGTCTAAATCTTTCCATGTGGCATATTCGCCGGAGAACAGTGCCACAATCTGCTCTGTACTCAGGTCATCCAGAACACCTGTCACAGGGTTTTCCGGGTTGACAGCCAGCGTGAGAGCGTCGATGCCCACTTGATATTCCTGCTCGTCCTGGATGGCTTCTTTTTCTTCATCCTTCACACTTCTGGCAACCATACCGAAATCGGTGGTCCCGTCGATGACAGCCTTAGTCCCCTGTCCGGAACCTCCTGCTGAAACGTAGATGGCAATGTCTTTTTCGGGAAGGCTGGAGTCATAGGCGTTCCAGGTTCCGTATGTCTCGTTGAATTCTGTGGCGATGGCTGTGATCACCGGGGACAGAGAGGTAGAGCCGTTAAATAGAATCTGATTGTCGTCCGAAGACGTCTCGGATTCGGATGCTTCCGGTGCTTTCGTCTCAGCCTGTGTTTCCGATGGGGCAGGTGTACTGCCGGCGCTGTCGTCCGAAGAACCGCCGCAGGCTGTAAGCATTAAAATTGCAGATAAAATCATTGTAAATATTAATGCTGTAGACAAAATTTTCCTTTTCATTTCTTTAATCCTCCTAAAATAATTATAATTTACAGAAAAATTATACAGCCTTTGTGTATTTTTGTAAAGAAGTTATTTTGTAAAAGTCTGCCAATCCCTTATCCTGACACAAAGGGGGCAGACTTTTTAAAAGTTTACTGAAATTCACTAAAATACGTATCAAAAAAATTCTGGCTGATTCGTTCCATGTCTTTCATCATGGCATGATACCGTTCCATAAACTGCCGTCCTTCTTCTGTGAGGGTGGAGCTTCCCCCTGATTTTCCTCCGTTGCAGCGGTTCAGGAAAGGAAAGCCCATTTCTTTTTCAACTTTATTCACCATTTTCCAGCTTTTGGAATAAGACATTTCCATTTTCGCTGATGCAGCCTGGATGGACCCGGTTTCGTCGATATAGTTGAGCAGACGCCAGACGCCTGGACCGAAGAAATCTTCTTCCCGGGTGATGACCACTTTGGTCTTACAGCGCAGTTCGTTAATACTGCGCTGGATTTTCAGATGACGGCGTGCCTGTTGGATTCCGTCCTGTTCCAGCAGAGAGATAAGGATTCCCGGATCTTCCACCGAAAGTTTTTCTGGTTCTGCTAAAGGGTCTTTTCGAAGATCAAATAATCTGGGCCAGCCCGTCTGCCCGTTGTAAACGGGGACGGCACTCTGTCTGCATTCCAGGAGCAGCTGAAGGGTCTGGAGGGAGAACGCGGGATATTCTACCGGAACTGCCGCTACCCGGTCCATATGCTCCCTGCAGATTTCCAGTCCGGTCTCCAGGGCTTTTTCCAGGCTCTTATCCGGATATAGTGTGTCATCTGCAAAAAGTACATGATTATGGCTGAGATGATTCTGCAGGATATCTTTTTGGTAGCCGGCCAGTACCACAATGGGAGAGAGAGCCGCCTTTCGGAGGGCTGCAATCTCCCGTTTGATTACTGTTGCGCCGTCCAGGGGATACATGGGGAGGAATAAAGAAAATTCCTCACTGCTTTTATTTTTTTCCTCGTGATTAAAAGAGGCGAGGATTAAAGCGCCTGTTTTCATTTAGTTTCTCCTGACTCATCGAGTACATTTCAAGGATAAAGGATGCAATTTCCCTGGGATGATTCAAATCCAGCAGGGGAATTTCCGGGTTGTCCCGCTCCAGTTCTTTTGGGGTAAGGTTCGTGGCAATGGCGGCCAGATGGTATCCGCCGCATACGCTTTTGACGGAGTTTCCCCTGCGGACCAGTTCAATTTTGGGATAAGGGCAGGTCTTGAAGCCTTCCAGAAGAATCAGATCTGCCTCCGGAAACCATGTGATCAGCTGTTCTTCTGTCATGTGCGGCTGCCGCTTTACCACCATAAATTTAGAGTCTGAAAAAATAGCCGTGCCGTAAGCACCTGCATGAAAGTGCCGGTAAGTATCTGTTCCCGGTATATCTGCGTCGAAGTCATGCCCATCGTGTTTGATGGTTGCTGCAGCAAGCCCCTGTGCGGATAAAAGGGGGAGAAGCTGGGTAATCAATGTTGTCTTACCGGAATTTTTAACTCCGCTGATGGCGAAAATCAGTGGCTTTTTCATAATAAAACAGCTTCCACCGAATCCCCTTCGTTAAGAGCAGGGGTTTTGGCAGGTACATCAATCAAGCAGTTACATCCGGCCATGGAGGCCAGCACACCGTTGGACTGGAGGCCGCTGGGAAGATGGAACGTTCCCTGTTCCCAGAATGCCCGGATAAACCGGCGGCCTTTGCTGGGCTTGCCGAAAGCATCGGCCAGGGTGCCTTTGACCCGTATCAGCTTCAGCGAATCGTCCTGTTTCATTTTCCGGAGCATGGGGCGGGCCATAAGCTCGGCCATCACAGCCACTCCGAAAGGATTGCCGGACAAACTGAGGATAGGGACGCCCTGATAGACAGAGAACAGTGTGGGCATGCCCGGTTTTGCCAGCACCCGCCAGAATATCCGCTCTGCCTGAATCTGGGCAAGGGCCTCGTGCATAATGTCCTTTTTGCCCACAGAGACTGCCCCGGTGGTGATGATAAGGTCGGCCTCTGGGGCCGCTTCTTTTAAGGCTTCTGCCATGGAAGGGGGATTGTCCGGTATGGATTTTACACAGATAAGTTCCACGCCGAAATCCAGAAGCCGGGCGGTCAGCAGAGCCTGGTTGCTGTTGTAAATTTTTCCCGGCGGCAGCGGCTGTCCAGGGAGCACCACTTCATCTCCCGTGGTGAAAACAGCAGCCCGGGGACGACGGTAAACAGGGGCCTGGGTACAGCCCATGCCGGCCAGGATTCCGGATTCCACAAAGGTGAGACGGGTTCCTTTTTTCAGAAGAATTTCTCCTTTTTTGAAATCTTCACCTTTGAAACAATAGTTTCCCCAAGGTTTTTCCGGACGGTAAATACATACCTGGTCCTCCCCGTAATCCGTGTCTTCCTGACGGATACAGCAGTCACACCCGGGCGGAACAGCGGCGCCTGTCATGATGCGCACAGCCTGTCCTTTTTTGATTTCTTCGGTGGAATACTGGCCTGCGTCGATTTCACGGACAACTTTCAGCCGGGCAGGAGCGTCCTTGGAGGCATGCTCCACATCAGCGGCTCTGCACGCGTAACCGTCAACCGGCGAGCGGTCAAAGGAAGGATTATCGAAAGAGGCTTTCATATCTTGGGCCAGGATGCGTCCAGATACCTGTAGAAGGGGAATGTTATCTATATCAGTGATGACAGCTGTATTTTGTTCCAGCAGCGCCACAGCCTGTTCTAATGTAATGCTTTCCATGTTCCACCTCCTATACTCCTTTGCCGAACCCGCAGGACGGATAATGGCAGGTGCTGCATCCCAGACAGAAACCTCCGTTACCCATGTGGGCGAAATCTTTTTTCGTCAGCTCTACGCCTGCGGCTATTCTGGGCAGCACCAGGTCAAAGGCAGTTGCTTTTGCGTACATGACACAGCCGGGAAGTCCCAGCACCGGAGTGCCGTCCTCAAAATAGGCCAGCAGAAGCATGGCCCCTGGAAGTACGGGAGCGCCGTAGGTGACAATGCGCACACCGGATGCTTTGATGGCGCCGGGGGTTTGGTCATCTGGGTCCACACTCATGCCTCCGGTACATAGAATCATATCTGCTCCGTCTTTTTTCAGCTTTAATATGGCGTTTGTGATTTTTTCCTGGTCGTCGTCGCAGATGAGCTGGCCGCTGATTCCTATGCCATAAGAGGCCAGTTTGTCAATGATAACAGGTGTGAAGGTATCTTTGATTCTCCCGTGGTAAACTTCGTTTCCTGTAGTCACAATGCCTGCTTTCATAGTTTGAAATGGGGTCAGGGACACCAGAGGAGTGCTGCCTGCAGTTTCTTTTACCCGTTCCATCTTTTCTCTGGGAATAACAAGAGGGATAATGCGGGTGCCCAGAAGACGGTCTCCTTTTTTTACTGCTGTGTTGGTGTGGCGGGTGGCAATCATAATATCATCCAGTTCATTTACGGCATTCAGTCTTTCTATGTCTACCTGAAATAATCCGTCGCAGTCGGCCACCAGCTCGATTTTGCCTTCTTTTACCGGGGTGGGGTGCATGTTGTCGTTTTTACAGACTTCATAGAGAATTTGAGCGGCCTCATCTTCATGGAGGGTATTTTCGTCTTTTTCCCATACATAGAGATGGTCTTTTCCCAGGGAAAGAAGAATCGGAATGTCTTCCTCTGTGACAATATGGCCTTTCCGGAATGCCGCGTCTTTCACTACGTCTTTTACGATTCGTGTGATGTCATGGCACAATACATGTCCCACGGCATCAGTTGTGTTAATACATTTCATTTCCTGTCCTCCTTCACAATTTCCATTCCTTCCTGAAGGGTTCCTCCCTGCAGGATTTTACAGAATACAAAGAAGCCTTCCATGGGAGCGCATACTTTTTTTCCATGGTAGGCATCTGACTTGGGACCTCCCGCGCCAATTCGTATAATCTGAAGTTCTACGGTCCCCGCGCTCAGCAGCTGGCCTTCTGAAAGGGTTTCCCAGTCCAGGCCGTCTATCACCAGATTTTCTCCAAAATGTCCATATTCTATGGGGTTTCCCTGGGTGGAAAAATAATCCTGCACACAATCCATGGGAAGCATACTCACCTGGCGTTCTCCCCATCCCTGATGGATGTCGCCTGCAAGTCCGTCTGAGGCAGCCTGGCATTGATGGATATTTTTGGCACTGGTTTTCCTCTGAGTGCTGATACAGACGCATTTGATCTGTGCCATTTTTTACTCCTCCTTTTATGGTCTGAGTGTTCTCGGTCTGTTTTCAGAATTCACTATTTATTGTATCAGATTCCATGACATTTGAACAGTGGAAATCAGTTGACAGGCTGGTTTATTTTTTGTATAATAAACCAAGTGTTATTTTTATAAAAAAATAACGAGGGATGAAAGAGAAAATAGGAGGTCTGAGGGAAATGAAAAGAAAAATGGTAGTATGGTTTATGACAGCTGCAGCAGCATTGGTGTGTATGACCGGCTGCAGCGCAGAGAAGCAGGAAAAAACGTCTGGCCAACAGATGGGGAAAACACAGGAAGATACCAGGGAAAGTATAACACTGAATGTATTTGCAGCTGCATCAATGACGGAGACGCTGGAAATGATTCAGAAGATGTATGAGGAAGAATCTTCGGATGTGGCTTTAGTATTTAACTTTGATTCTTCCGGCACGTTAAAAACTCAGATTCAGGAGGGGGCAGACTGCGATTTGTTTATCTCAGCGGCCCAAAAGCAAATGGACCAGATGGACAGCCAGGCGGACCCTTCCGTGAATGAAGAAGATCTTGATTTTGTGCTGGAGGGCAGCCGGGTTGACCTTCTGGAGAATCAGGTGGTGCTTGCAGTTCCCAAAGGAAATCCGGCAGGAATTGAGTCCTTTGAGGATCTGGGTACAGACAAGCTCCAGCTTCTGGCCCTTGGCAATGAAGACGTTCCGGTGGGAGCGTATTCCACAGAGATTTTGACCAATCTGGGACTGCTGGACGACCTGGAAAAAGAGGGGAAAATTACTTATGGGTCCAATGTGAAGGAAGTTACCACCCAGGTGTCAGAAGCTTCGGCAGATGCAGGGATTATTTATGCTACGGATGCGTATTCGGCAGGTCTGGCCACCGTGGCAGAGGCGGGAAATGAGCTGTGCCAGCCAGCAGTTTATCCAGCGGCGGTTCTGAACACCTCCAAGCATCAGAAAGAAGCCCAGGCGTTTTTGGACTATCTGCAGACAGAGGAATGTATGAAAGTATTTGAAACAGTTGGATTTATCAGAGCACATTGACGGGGGATGAAGGGGGCTATGGACTGGTATCCGTTATATAATTCACTTAGGATTGCGCTGATTTCCAGTGTGATTGTATTTTTTTCTGGAATTTTTACTGCCTATTATATTGCAAAACTTCATCCTGTTTTGAAAGGGATTCTAGATGTGGTTTTGACACTTCCGCTGGTCCTTCCCCCCACCGTTGTGGGTTATTTCCTTTTGGTGGTTCTGGGACCAAGAAGGTGTGTGGGGGCGTGGATCCTGGAGGTATTTCACACACGGCTGGTAATGACCTGGTATTCAGGCATCTTTGCCGCCGCTGTGGTGGCGTTTCCTTTGATGTACCGCACAGCCCGGGGGGCATTTGAAAGTTTTGACGAGACACTGGCTTATTCTGGGCAGACATTGGGGCTGTCCAATCGGTATATTTTCTGGCGTATCCGGATGCCGGCATGCCGGCAGGGGATTATGGCAGGCGGGGTGCTGGCATTTGCCAGAGCTCTGGGTGAGTACGGTGCCACCAGTATGATTGCCGGATATACACCGGGAAAAACGGCTACCATTTCCACAACGGTGTATCAGCTGTGGCGGACAAATAATGACACGCTGGCATTTCGGTGGGTTGTGGTAAATGTGGTAATCTCTGCCGTTGTCCTGTTGATTGTGAATCTGCTGGAGAAACGTGAGAAAACCTCTGGGGGTTCTCACATTCACCTGTCCGGGAGGAGCTGATATGTCTTTGTATGTGGATATTAAAAAGAATCTGGGAAGTTTTGTGTTGGAGACAAAATTTGAAGCAGATGGGGGTGTGACTGGGATTCTAGGGGCATCTGGGTGCGGGAAAAGTATGACGCTTCGCTGCATTGCCGGGATTTTGAAGCCGGATGCAGGACGGATTGAACTGGATGGAAGGGTTTTCTTTGATTCAGAAAAAAAGATTAATCTGAAACCCCAGCAGCGTCATGTGGGGCTTTTGTTTCAGAATTATGCACTGTTTCCCAATATGACAGTGTGGCAGAATCTCATGGCCGCTCTGCTGCCTTACGAAAAAGAAAAAAGCCGGGCAGCATCCTCTGTCCGTCTGGTAATAAAGAAATTTGCCCTGGATGGACTGGAAAAGAGAAAGCCGGGACAGCTTTCCGGCGGACAGCAGCAGAGGGTGGCACTGGCTCGTATTTTTCTGTCAAAACCCCAGGTCTTACTGCTGGATGAACCCTTTTCGGCACTGGATGATTTTCTGAAATGGAAGCTGGAACTGGAGCTGTCCGATTTGCTGGAGGAATTTTCGGGAAGTACCCTTTTTGTATCCCACAGCAGGGAAGAGATTTACCGTCTCTGTGACCGCGTGTGTGTGATGGAGCAGGGAAAATCCAGCCCGGTGATACCTATAAAACAGCTTTTTGAGACGCCTGTTTCCCGGGCGGCGGCGGTTTTGTCCGGCTGCAAAAATTATTCCCGGGCCTGTCCGGCGGGAGAAGGCCGGGTCTATGCCCAGGACTGGGGGGTTACCCTGGAATATGAGGGGGATGCTCCAGAACCGTTTCATTATATTGGAGTCCGCAGCCATTATATCTATCCGGTATTATCCAAAGACGCTGCTGGAAAGAAAAACACGTTCTGCTGTGAGATTATGCGGGTGGTGGAGGATGTGTTTTCCATTGTTATTCTATTGCAGCCAAAAGGAGCGGAGGGTCTGGAGGCAGAGGAGGAAAACAGAAAAATCAGAGTGGAAATGACAAAAGAAGCCTGGAAAGAATTCTGCCGGCGGGAAGGAACACAAAAAGAGATGTGGATATGGATAGAAGGCAGGGATATCATGGTATTGGCCTGATTCAGCCGCAGTGCCTGTGTATCCAAATAAACAGGCACAACGGCCCAGATAGTCATCCGCCTATCTGAGCCATTTCTTTTTTCTCGGTAATCATTGTCTGGTCTTCATCAAAACAATGCTGGGCCGGTTTCTGCCTGATTGCCCTGAGCAGCAGCTGATATACTTCGTCTTTACAGCCGCTGCGGAGTGCTTCTTTTAATGAGATATGGTCATCGTAGCACAGGCAGGGTTTGATCTCGCCTGTAGAAGTCAGTCGGATTCGGTTGCAGGAACTGCAGAACTTACCGTGGATGGCGCTGATGAAACCGATGCTTCCCCGAAAACCAGGAATGTGGCAGTATGTGGCCGGGCCATTCCCGTAGATTTTTTTTTCCTCCTCCACCTGGCCGTAGCGCCTCTGTATGTTCAGCAGCAGCTCGTTGTTTGATATGGATTCAAACTGTTTTCCATGTCCGATAGGCATCATCTCGATGAAACGCACATGGATGGCTCTGTGTCTGGCCAGTTCCACCAGTTCCAGACAGTCGCCGTCATTAACTCCCCGCTGGGGCACCACGTTTATTTTCAGCGGGATTTTATATTTCTCTGCCTCCGATATTCCATCTAACACATCAGAGAGAGCATCGAAACCGGTGATTTCTTTATATTTTTCACGGTCAAGCGTATCCAGGCTGACGTTTACCGCGTTAATGTCTTCTTCCCAAAGCTGTCTGGCGTATTTGGCCAGGAGTACTCCATTGGTGGTGAGAGTAACCTGTTCGATACCGGGAATAGCTTTAATCATATGGATCAATTCGATGCATCCTTTTCGAATCAAAGGCTCCCCGCCTGTAATCTTAATTTTGCGGATACCTGCCCGGGCGGCCTGACGGCAGATTTCTGTAATTTCTTCCAGAGTCAGAATTTCTTTGGGCGGAAGCCACTTAATATCTGTGGGCATACAATATCTGCATCGCAGATTACAGCGGTCTATGATGGAGACCCGCATATAATCGATGGTTCGTCCGTATTGATCGGTTCTGTCTGTCATTTGTTCTTCTCCATTCCTCTTTATTTTTAGCTTTCAATTTGTCACGGGCGTACAAAATCACCGCTCTTGCCGCCGCTTTTTCTGCACAGATGGATATCCCCCAGTTCCATGGCTTTGTCCACTGCTTTGCACATATCATAAATGGTCAGAAGCGAGATGGTTACCCCTGTAAGCGCTTCCATTTCCACACCGGTCTTTCCAGTGGTTTTCACAGTGCATACAGCCTGGACGGCGCAGGACTCTTCCTCCAGAGAAAATTGGATTTCTACCTTGGTTAAGTTCAGAATATGGCAGAGGGGAATCAGGTCAGATGTCCTTTTGGCTCCCATAATCCCGGCAATTCTTGCCACAGCCAGAACATCTCCTTTTCCCATTGTTCCGTCTTTTACCTTTTCAAAGCATTCCCGGCTCATGGTAATACGGCCTTCGGCGACGGCTTCTCTTTTTGTTTCCTTCTTTTCGCCCACATCTACCATGACGGCTTCTCCATGCCGGTTAAAGTGTGTGAATTCTGACATTTATCTTCTCCTTTACAAAGTGAATGTACTGATTTTTTTATAAAAATTATACACGATAAAGAAATAAGGTGTCAATTCTGAAAAATAGCTGTAGTTCATTTTGACGTTTATCCCACGTTTATTTTCTTAACTTTTTCACACGGCAGTACAATAAAGTACTGGCGAAAATTTTTTGAAATGTGGAAATTGCTATATACAAATCATTAAAATTATGTTATAGTTATTTAAAATTGATATAAGAATATATGATAATTGAAATATCATTGTGCTTTTTCAATTATTTTGTTGTGGAAGATTATTATGTTGGATATACAGCAGATCAGGAAACATCCAAAACAGATACAGAAGAATTTCGAAAGACGCGGTTTTAAGATTTCTGTAGAAGAGATTCTGAAACTGGACCGGGAAAAAAGGATGCTGCAGACAGAGGTGCAGGAGGCACGACATGAGAAAAGCCTGTTGTCAAAGGAAGTGGCCCAGCGGAAGAAGCAGAGAGCAGATGCAGAGGATCTGCTGGAATCTATCCGCCGCATAGACGGAACAATCCACAGCCGGGAAACCGCTTTGAGGGAAAAGGCAGAGAAGCTGGCAGATGTTTTAATGGTTCTGCCCAATCTTTTAGAAGATGATGTGCCGGATGTTTCTCAGGTTTTGTACATGTCTGGACAGCAGCAGGTATATTCATTTACTCCTGTGAGTCATATAGAATTGTGCCGGGAGCACGGCCTGATTGATTATGAAACGGCCGGGAGCCTGATGGGCAGCGGGTACTGGATATACAGAGGGCTGGGAGCCAGACTGGAATGGGCTCTGTTGAACTTTTGTCTGGAAGAAAATCAGAAAGCCGGATATGAGATGCTGATATTTCCGCCTGTAGCAAAGGAGATTTGCGGTTTTGGGGCAGGACAGTTTCCAAAGTTTCGGGATGAAGTTTATAATGTTCAGGATGAAGATCAGTTTTTAATCCCGACAGCAGAAACGGTCCTGGTTAATTTTTATCTAAATAAAATATTAGAAAATAAGCAGCTGCCTTTGAAATATACGGCTTTTACCCCGTGTTTCCGCAGAGAAGTCAGTAAAAAGCCCGATGAGAAGGGGATGATCCGCGGGCATCATTTTAACAAGGTGGAGCTGGTACAATTTGTCTCGGAAGAACAGTCTGAGGAAGCTTTTTTTCATGTTTTGGCACAGGCGGAGCATTTGATGCGGCTGCTTGGCCTGCATTACAGGGTAGTGAGATTGGCGGCTGATGAATGCAGTTCGGCCATGGCTGTGACTTATGATTTGGAAGTATGGCTTCCGGCAGAGCGCAGATATATAGAAGTCAGTTCTGTGTCTAACGCCAGAACTTTTCAGACAAGAAGGACAAATACCCGGTATAAAGACAGCGGCGGCAAAATACATTATGTACATACCTTAAATGGGTCTGGACTGGCCACCAGCAGATTGTTTGCAGCAGTGCTGGAGCAGAATCAGATGGAAGACAGGACAATAAGAATACCAAAAGTGCTGGTTCCGTGGGTGGGGACCGACGTGCTTTCAAGATAAGCAAAAAGTGTTGAAAGGAGGCCTTTGTCATGTTCAAACGTTATGAAAGGGAGTCTATCCCTTAATGTTCTGATGTTTTATTAGCGTCTACCAAAAAAGTAAGGAGGAAATACGATGATTAAAGTGACCATCGATGGAATCGCCGTAGAAGTCGAACAGGGTTCTACGATTCTGGAAGCAGCTAAAGCTGCCGGCGTAGAGATTCCAACATTATGTTATTTAAAAGATGTCACTCCGGAAGCATCCTGCCGTATGTGTATGGTTGAGATCGAAGGTATGCCAAAATTAGTCACAGCTTGTTCATTCCCAGCTGCTGACGGAAATGTGGTGCATACCAGGAGTGAGAGAGTTGTAAAAGCCAGAAGAGGCGTACTGGAACTGTTGATGAGCAATCATAAGACAGACTGCTTCTCCTGCCCGCAGAATGGTATGTGTAAACTCCAGGATCTCTGCTTCGAGTATGGAGTAAAAGATGTACCATTTGAGGGAGTTGAGAAACCCATTGATGATTCAAATAAGTTCTTTACTTATGATCCAAACTTATGTATTCTCTGCCACAGGTGTGTAAATACATGTCAGAAACGCACATGCCGTGGTTCCATTGATACCACACAGCGTGGATTCAGATCTGTGATCAGCCCTGCATTCGGCATGGATTGGGCGGATTCAAATTGTGAATCCTGTGGTAACTGTGTACAGGCATGTCCAACAGGCGCGCTGACTATGAAGAAACAGAAAACATACCGCCATTGGGATGTGGAGAAGGTTCTTACCACCTGCCCCCATTGTGCAACCGGATGTCAGTATTATGTGTATGTAAAAGACAACAAGGTTGTGGATGTGGAAGCAGCAGATGGTCCTTCCAACAGAGGATTATTGTGCGTGAAGGGGCGCTCCGCTTCCTTTGACTTTGCACAGAGTGATGAGAGAATCACAACCCCGCTGATCAAGGACAGGGATACCGGTGAATTTAAAGAAGCCGGCTGGGATGAAGCCCTGGACCTGGTAGCATCGAAATTTAAAGATATCAAAAATACATATGGAGGTCAGGCACTGGCAGGTTTTGCTTGCTCACGTTCAACCAATGAAGATATTTATATGCTTCAGAAAATGACAAGGGTTGCGTTTGAGTCAAACAATACCGATAACTGTGCCCGCGTTTGACATGCACCTACTGTTGCCGGTCTGGCAATGACGTTAGGTTCTGGTGCTATGACAAACACCATCGAAGATATTACCCATGATTCCGATGTAATCTTGCTGTGCGGCTCCAACCCTGAAGAAGCCCATCCGGTTATTGGTATGCAGGTACGTCAGGCAGTTGCAAGAGGCGCGAAGCTCATCGTAGTTGACCCTCGTGAAATCGGCCTTGCAAAACAGGCGACAATCCACCTGAAGTTGAAACCAGGTACAAACGTTGCATTTGCAAATGGCATGATGAACGTCTTCATTGAAGAAGGTTTAATTGATAAAGAATTTATTGCTAATAGAACAGAAGGATTTGAAGAGCTTGCTGCAATCGTGAAGGATTATACACCCGAGAAAGTTGGCGAAATCTGCCACATTGATCCGGAAGATTTGAGAGCGGCGGCTCGTCTGTATGCGAAAGCAGACCGTGCTCCGATCATGTATTGCCTTGGTGTAACAGAACACCATACAGGTACAGAAGGCGTTATGTCTATGTCCAACATGGCGATGATGGTTGGAAAACTTGGTAAAGCAGGCTGTGGCGTAAACCCCATCCGTGGACAGAACAATGTTCAGGGTGCCTGTGATATGGGCGCTCAGCCTAATGTATTTACTGGTTATCAGAAGGTTGCAGACCCGGCAGTTGTAGAAAAATTTGAAAAAGCCTGGGGCGTTGACCTGAAACATTTGCAGCCCGGAAGAATGGCAACGGAATGTTTCCATGACATGATTGACGGGAAAATCAAAGGTTTGTTTATTTTCGGTGAAGATCCGATTGTGACAGATCCGGATACCAATCATGTAATTAAAGCTTTGGAAAGCTTGGATTTCTTAGTTGTGGATGAATTGTTCATGACAGAGACTGCCAAATATGCCGATGTAATTCTGCCCGGACGTTCTTATCTGGAAAAAGAAGGTACGTTCTCGAATACCGAGCGCCGTGTTCAGAGAGTGCGTAAAGCAATTGAGATTCCTGGTACCAAACCAGATACAGAGATCTTCTCCTTAATTATGCAGAGAATGGGCTACGATCAGCCGATTCTCACTCCTGCTGAGATTATGGATGAAATTTCCTCCGTTACTCCATCTTTTGCCGGTATCAGCCATGAAAGGCTTGACAGCCCGGAAATTGGCGGCAGAGGATTACAGTGGCCTTGTACGTCGAAAGAGCATCCCGGCACTCCGATCATGCATGTGGGTAAATTTGCAAGGGGCTTAGGTTACTTCTATCCTGCGAAGTATCAGCCGTCTACACAGCAAGTATCCGCAGAATATCCGTTGATCATGATCACAGGCCGTATACTCTATCACTATAATGCCTGTGCTATGACTGCTAAGACGCCTGAGATTAATGAAATTTCCAGCAGCTCTTTCATTGAGATTAATACCGAAGATGCAAAAGAACTGGGAATCAGCGACGGCGACAAAGTATATGTATCTTCCCCACATGGACGCATTGCATCCTGGGCAAGAGTATCCGGAAAGACAAGTAAGGGCGAAGTTTGGATGCCGTTCCATTTCTTAGATGGTAACTCTAACTGGCTGGTTGGCGACCACCTGGATGATTTCTCAAAGACACCAGAGTATAAAGTGACCGCTGTCCATGTAGAAAAAGCTGTCGAAGAGAAGGAGTGCTGCCGGTATAAGGAAGTTCCGAATATCGTACGCAAAAAAAAGAGTAAAATGTTTTAAGAAGAGTATCATCCTGGAGTGTTGACATGACTTCTTACATCAGGCAATACTCCAGGAGTAAGTCATGTGGAATAAGGAGGGTATTATAAAATGAGTGACGAAAGAATCAACATCCCTTATAGGGGAACACCAGAGCAGGAAAGCCAGTTAGCTGAACTGATTGCGAAATATAAGGGAACTAAGAGCCCTTTGATCCCTGTATTGGAGCAGGCGCAGGATATCTTTGGCTATCTTCCGGAGAAGGCGCTGAAAATTATCTCTGATGAATTACAGATTTCGTTAGCAAAAATCTATGGCGTTGTTACATTCTATTCATTTTTCTCCCTGTATCCCAAGGGAAAATACAACATTTCTGTATGTCTTGGTACAGCCTGCTATGTAAAAGGCTCCGGACAGATTTACGACAAATTACAGAGTGCCCTGGGAATCACAGGAGGACAGTGTACAGCAGATGGTAAATTCTCATTGGAAGCCTGCCGCTGCATCGGCGCTTGTGGCTTGGCACCAGTTATGACTGTCAATGGAGAAGTTCATGGACGTCTAACTGCTGACATGGTTGATGATATTCTCGCGCAATATGAATAGTTAAGGAGGGCGTACATAGTGATTACAATTGATCAATTACAAGAAATTAAAGAAAAATATCAGGATGTTGTTAATTTTAGAAGAGAGCACGCTGAAAAAGGTACGGGAAAATACCGTTCACACGTATTAGTATGTGCAGGTACTGGATGTACATCGTCAGGAAGCCCAAAAATCGCCGATAAACTGGAAGAAGAAATCAAAGCAGCTGGTCTGGAAGAAGAAGTATGTGTAATCCGCACCGGATGCCATGGACTGTGTGCCCTGGGCCCCGTTATGATCATTTATCCGGAAGCAGCTTTCTATTCCAATATGGAGATTGAGCACATTCCTGAGATCGTTTCCGAGCATTTAGTAAAAGGCAATGTGGTAACAAAATATCTGTATCAGGAAACAGTTACCGAAGACGGTATCATTTCCATGAACCAGACAAATTTCTACAAACCGCAGAACCGTGTTGCTCTTAGAAACTGTGGTGTGATCAATCCGGAATGCATTGATGAATACATTGGAACCGACGGATATCAGGCTCTGGCAAAAGTGTTGACCACCATGTCAAGAGAAGACGTTGTGAAATGTATCACAGACTCTGGACTGCGTGGACGCGGGGGCGGCGGCTTCCCCACCGGAAAGAAATGGCAGTTTGCAATGGGTGGAGCACCTGGCATACAGAAATATGTATGCTGTAATGCCGACGAAGGTGACCCAGGTGCATTTATGGACCGTTCCGTATTAGAGGGTGACCCCCATGTAGTATTCGAGGCTATGGCAATTGCCGGTTACGTAATCGGTGCAAATCAGGGTTATATCTATGTTCGTGCTGAGTATCCAATTGCGGTAGACCGTTTGAATATCGCTCTGAAGCAGGCAAGGGAATATGGCGTATTAGGTAAAGATATCTTTGGCACAGGCTTTGACTTTGATATTGACTTACGTCTGGGCGCAGGGGCGTTCGTATGTGGTGAGGAGACAGCTCTTATGACTTCCATCGAAGGAAACCGTGGTGAGCCGAAACCCCGTCCTCCATTCCCTGCAGTAAAAGGTTTGTTTGGACAGCCTACAATCCTGAACAACGTTGAGACATGGGCAAATATTCCTCAGATTATCCTCAGGGGAGCAGAATGGTTTGCTTCCATGGGTACAGAAAAATCCAGAGGTACAAAAGTATTCGCACTTGGCGGTAAGATCAATAACGTAGGTCTGGTAGAAATTCCTATGGGAACTACCCTTCGTGAAGTTGTTGAGAATATCGGCGGCGGCATTCCTGGCGGCAAGAAGTTTAAAGCTGCTCAGACAGGCGGTCCTTCCGGTGGATGTATCTCCATGGAGAACTACGATGTGCCCATCGATTACGATAACTTGATCTCTATCGGTTCCATGATGGGATCTGGCGGACTGATCGTAATGGATGAAGATGACTGTATGGTAGATATTGCCAAATTCTTCTTAGAGTTTACAGTAGATGAGTCCTGCGGTAAGTGTACACCGTGCCGTATTGGAACAAAGAGACTGCTTGAGCTCTTAAATAAGATTACTGAAGGCAAGGCTGAGATGGAAGACTTAGACCGTATGGTTGAGCTTTGTAATCTGATTAAAGAGAATTCCTTGTGTGCATTAGGACAGACAGCTCCGAACCCTGTATTGTCTACGTATAAGTATTTCAAAGATGAATACATTGCCCACGTTAAGGATAAGAAATGTCCGGCTGGCAAATGTAAGAACCTGGTTTCTTACCATATTGATCCTGAAAAATGTATCGGTTGTACTCTCTGTGCTAAGAATTGTCCTGCTGACGCAATCACCGGAGAGAAGAAACAGCCTCATGAGATCGATGGATCTAAGTGCCTGAAGTGTGGTGTTTGTATGTCTAAATGTAAGAAGGAGGCTATTTATAAAGCCTAATTTGAAATACTGTGTACAGGAGGTTATATCTTGAGTTACGTAGAAAAAATTCGTGCAACAATAGATGGCAGAGAAGTCGTAGTAGATCCTGGGACAACTATTTTAAAGGCAGCTGAAAGTGTGGGGATTAAAATCCCCACGCTGTGCTACCTGAAATTTATGACACCAGAGGCATCCTGCCGGATGTGTATGGTTGAAATCGTTGGTATGCCCAAATTGGTAACGGCCTGCTCTTTCCCAATTGCAAACGGCAATGAAATCCTGACTAAAAGCGAGAGAGTCATAAAAGCGAGAAGGGGAGTACTGGATTTAATGCTTTCCAACCATCCCAACAACTGCTTTGACTGTGCTGGCAACGGTGACTGTGAATTCCAGTCTCTGTGTTATGAATATGGTGTGAAAAAGACCTCTTATGAAGGGGAAATGGTGAAAAAGCCCATTGATGACTCCAATCCATATTTTACATATGATCCAAACTTATGTATCCTCTGCCACAGATGTGTGAACACCTGTGAGCATTTGGTAGGCCGCAGTGCTATCGGGCTTTCCAAGAGGGGATTCAATACAAAAGTTTCTTCAGCTCCTTTCCAGGATCTGTGGATCAACAACATGGAATGTGAATTCTGCGGAAACTGTATCCAGGCATGTCCAGTGGGCGCTTTGAGACCGAAGAATCGTTCACAGTATCGTCCATGGGAAGTTAAGAGAGTGGAATCCACCTGCTACAACTGCAAGAAAGAATGTAAACGTATCCTGCTGTTGAAAGACAACAAGATTCTGGATGTAGTGGCTGATCCTGACTCTGCCAATGAAGGACGACTTTGTAATAAAGGCCGGTTTGAGTTCTATGATGTTCAGAGACCGGGACAGATTGCGATCTTAGAGGCTAAGGACATTGAGAGAGCAAAAGAAGCATTAAAAGCTCAACTGGATGTGGAATAGCCGAAATTTAAAGTTTTCTAATATAAAAAAGAGATTATCGTCCGATAATCTCTTTTTTTATATTAGAAAATATGATATGACGATTATAGTACTTAAAGTAACGTCCTCCTGTCATCCGCCAGTTTTGTAATATGTCTGCTGTCAAAATATTCCAATATCATCTGCGTGTACTTACGAGAACTGTTCATAAGAGTCCGGAAATCTGCCAAGGTGATGCTTCCGTTTTTCTGAATGAAATCTTTTAAAAGTTCCAGAGCATTTTCATAACACTCTCTATGCATATAATAAGCAGGGGTAATCTTAATCAGTTCCCCGTCCTTTACCAGTTTTTCCAGTAGCTGCCGGGTGGTTTTTGCATTTTTACTCTTGTTGATGGTATCGTCGGTTTTGGGCATGGCGAATCCGGCTTCTTTATACAGGCTGAGGATGTTCTGTACTTCCTGTTTGTTATCACTGTTTTGCTTTGGAGTGAAAGAATACAGAGAGGTCAGGCCTTCTTTTTCCTTGATCACTTTTTTCTCAATGAGATAATCGTAGAAAACATCAATACTTTTGGCCTCTGCACCGTACAGCTTCTGCGTCAGACGGCTTTTTAGTTCTTCTTTGGACAGTCCTTCTGTCAATGCGTTAGACTTATGGAATGCCTTCAGCGTGTCAGTGATAAAAGGAACGATGCCGTCAAAAAAAGTTTTGTGGATAAATATATTTTTTCCGATTTCCAAGACCCGTCCGGTACCTTTTAACTTTTTCAGAAGGGAAGTGGTTTCAGATACGGAAAAATTCGTCTTTAACGCCAACAGGCTGGTATCGGGGAATACCTGGCTTTCCTCCTCGAGAAACTTTTCCGCTGCTTCTTCTTTCGTTCCGGTATCTTTGATCTGCATTGACTCCAGCACTGTTTTCTGGCTGCGTTTATGACGCCTGGGGCTGGCATCCAGAACAATGCCTCCGCCGATGGTCTCCAGAGGAGAGTAGAAGCGGATGGCAAAGTAATCCCGGCGTTTTAAAGCGATCTCACGCTCAAAACGAATCTGTACATAGGCAGTTTCACCTGGGAGGAGTTCCTCTCTGTCAAACAGTACAACCTTTCCTATGGCTTCGTCTGAACCGTAGTAGAAGTGTACCCGGCTGTTGTTCACCACCTTGCGTTCTGTATGTTCCAGCAGATGCAGACGGACATCTACCATGAAAGTTTTTATCATACTGCCGGGTTTCGCGGCTACGAATCCCCGGTCAATGACTTCTGTTTTCACGGTCAGATTCAGCGCTGTCCGCTGTCCCGCGAAAGCCTGGGGAGCGTCCTTTCCGTAGACCTGGATGCTGCGGATTCTGGCAGGAATTCCCGCAGGCATCAAAACTGCTTCATCGTCCACCTTACAGCTTCCCTCAATCAGTGTTCCAGTGACAACCGTCCCGTGTCCTTTCATTGTGAAAACTCTGTCGATAGGCAGACGGAACTTGTCCGGGTCGTTATCGTGGGCGGGCAGTGTCTTGACCATTTTCAAAATCTCTGCACGGAGTGTATCAATGCCGTACCCGGTGTGGGAAGATACCTGGAAAATGGGGGCATGTTCCAGAAAACTGCCGGATAAATATTCAGAAATTTCTTCTTTTACCAGTTCCAGCCAGTCTTCCTCACATTGGTCACACTTGGTCAGCACCACAAATCCCTGCTGGATGTCCAGCAGTTTTAGGATATCCATGTGCTCTCTGGTTTGGGGCATGATGCCTTCGTCGGCGGCAATCACCAGCAGTACAAAGTCAATGCCTCCAATGCCGGCCAGCATGTTTTTAATAAATTTTTCATGGCCAGGTACATCGATGATGCCAATGTTTGTGTCAGCGTCGCCGCTTTCCAGTTTGGCAAAACCCAGCTCAATGGTGATGCCTCGCTTTTTTTCTTCTTTTAAGCGGTCTGTATCTGTGCCGGTCAATGCTTTGATCAGGCAGGTTTTTCCATGATCGATATGGCCGGCCGTTCCGATCACAATATTTTGCATAACAACAATTATCCTTTCAGTAATGAAACAGCAGAAACGGTGTCCTCCATATCACCTTCCAGAAGTGTGCGCACATGAAGCCATATTTTATCCTGATTGATATGGGAGATAATGGGAATTTTACTTTTCCGCAGAAAACGCTCCATATATTCGGTTGTAAACTTGTCAGAGTGCAGTACAGCCGCATATCCTTCCAGGCGGGCGTCAGGGGCCGAACCTCCGCCCACGAAGTCTTCACATGGCTGTACACAGACCTGAACCATATCTGACGCCTGTTCTATGCTGGACTTCAGCTGATTGGCCCGCTGAAGAAGGGTTTCTTTGGAGCAGGACAACATCTGCAGTGCCGGGATTGTCTGAGCGGCTTTTTCCATGTCCTGGTAAGCAAAGAATACGGTTTCCAATGCAGAAAGAGTCATCTTATCCACCCGCACCACCCTGGCCAGAGGATGACATTTCATTGCCTCAATATAGGTTTTCTTTCCTATTATAATACCTGCCTGGGGGCCGCCCAGCAGTTTGTCGCCGCTGAATAGAACCACATCGGCTCCGGCTTTCTGGGCATCTAAAACGGTGGGTTCAAAAATGCGGTATTTTTTCAGATCTGCCAGGAGCCCGTTTCCCATATCGTAAATAACTGGAAGGGAAAACTTTTCCCCCAGTTTTTTCAGGTCCCAAAGCTGTACATCTTCGGTAAAACCAATAATGCGGTAGTTACTGGTATGTACTTTCATGAGAGCTGCAGTCTGTTCTGGGTCGATGGCGCGAAGGTAATCAGAAAGGTGTGTCTTATTGGTAGTTCCCACTTCTTTTAAAACAGCGCCGCTGAGGTTCATAATATCCGGGATACGAAAAGAGCCGCCGATTTCCACCAGTTCGCCCCGGGATACAACCACTTCCCGTCCATGGGCCATACTGGACAACACCAGCATGGTGGCCGCTGCATTGTTGTTCACTACCATGGCGGCCTCGGCACCTGTGGCTTTGCAGATTAAGGATTCCACATGGTCGTGGCGGGAACCCCGTTTTCCATTTTCCAGGTCATATTCCAAGGTAGAGTAGGAGCAGGCTGTCTCTAATACATGTTCCATGGCTTCCCTGCTGATGGGGGAGCGCCCCAGATTAGTGTGAAGTACGGTGCCGGTGGCGTTGATGACGCGGCGGAGGCTGGGAGCAGATTCCGCCTGAATCCGCTTTATCACCTGGTCTAAAAAAAGTTTCCGGTCGTTGAGGGCAGGAGGGGGTTCTTTCCCGCTTAAAATCGCGTTTCTAAGTATGTGAATTTCTTCACGGACGCTGTCTGCGACCAGTGAATAAGGCAAATGCTTCTTAAAAAAAATGAGGCACTCATCCTGAAGCACCTCGTCGACTTTGTAGAGAGCACGGAGACTCTCTTTCTTATCATTCATATAAATGGATTCCTTTGTTTGCTTTTTTGGCGGGGATACGTGAGAATCGAACTCACCTGAGAGGCTCCTAACCCCTCACAGCGGTTTTGAAGACCGAGAGGCACACCAGCACCTAGCTACCCCCATAAAAAATACATCGCAGCATGTATATGATACATACCACATCTGAGATTATATTATATAGACAAATTGTTACAAAATCAATAGTTTTTTCGAGATTTTTGGTGGATTCGTTATGTTTTATCAAATTCAACGTAAAGAAAAATTTCTAAGGTTGTAAAAAGGGGATTTTCGGCAATTTGGCCAGTATAAAAAAGGGGATTTTCGGCATAATCATTTTCCGAGTATATGCATAGATGGGGGAGAATTTGCTATGGTGATTTTTAAAAGCAAGTCAACTGCAGATGCAGCCGCTGGCAAGGCAGGCAGTGAAGCATCTGGTGAAGGACCGCCGGTATGACTATATCGAGACAGGTTCGCTGTTATCAATCAAAAAGAATATAAACGATATTGTGATTCCCAGTGAAGAAACAAGACTGCAGCTGTATCCACTGGATTATGAGGAATTCCGATGGGCATTGGGAGATCAGGCCACTATTCCTCTGCTTAAACATGCTTATGAGAACATGATGCCCCTTGGGGATGACCTCAATAGGCGGATGCTTCGGGACTTTCGCCTGTATATGCTTGTGGGCGGTATGCCCCAGGCTGTAGATATGTATATTTCAACCAATAATCTGAGTGTTGTGGATCAGGTAAAACGTAACATTTTAGAATTATATGAAGACGATTACAGGAAAATTGACCCCTCCGGGAGGGCCGGGATGCTGTTTGATGCCATACCTGCCGAGTTGAATAAAAATGCATCCCGATACCAGGTGTCCAGTGTAATAGCAGGGGAGAAGGAGGAACGGGTGAGGGAGATACTGGCAGATATGCAGGACTCCATGACCGTCTATATCTCGTATCACGCCGATGACCCAAATGCAGGCCTGGCTCTGCATAAAGACCCCCGCAGGTATAAACTATATATCTGCGATACTGGATTGTTCACAACTCTGGCTTTTAAGGACAGGGATTTTACGGAGAATGTGATTTACGAGAAATTATTAAGTGATAAACTGGGAGCTGATTTAGGGTATCTCTACGAAAACATGGCCGCACAAATGCTGAAAGCGTCGGGATGACTTTCCTTAGTACACTTTCCAGTTATATGATAATAATGAGATTGTTCTTTAG
>CAJURF010000044.1 GCA_910588825.1 uncultured Lachnospiraceae bacterium | reverse complement strand
GTGACGGATTTCCCATCTATATAGAATAGATCAGCCATTACAAAATCCCGCAGTGTCGGCAGTATACTGATGGAGTTGTATGTTTTCGTAAAGCGAATGCCATATACATTGTTGAATTCAAATGGCAGACATCCCCGCAGGATAATTAAAATGGCAAATATGTACAGACAGATAATTCCGAAACGTGATATGATTCGGTTCCTGTACAAAAGAAAATAGAAAATGACTAATAAGAAGCTGATCGCAATAGCAGATGCGAAAAAAGATGACCATGAAAAAATCATGATAACCACTTCCTTCCATATTATAGTGAGACTGCACTATGATCTGCGGGAAAAAATTACGGTTATGCCGCTATGTCACATCCCGTTATCCCGCTTATACTGCTCTATCATATTTTCCATCTGCTCAATCAGTTCCTGGCCGGCGTCTTTGGAGTCCACAAGAGCCGATAGGTATTTCATAATCCCAGTCTCTGCGTTTGGACTTTCCACGATATCATTTACGGCCTTTTTCTGTCTGTCATAATCTTGTTTTGTGATGCAGGGTGCGTATGCTTTGCCTGTCCGGGTTTTGGTTTTGGCAATGGAGTCAGCTTTCAGATATCCTTTGTTCATCAGGATTGTCAGCACTTTGGTTACCGTGTTTCTTTTCAGGCCGGGGTAGGTGTTTAAAATTTCTGACAGCCCGCACGGATGCCCGATCTCCCAGATAGCGTACATGATTTCCTCCTCTTTGGGAAATAGTGTCTGCAAAAAATCACTTCCTTTCATAATTTTGTATAAATGCTTACTGTATGCAGTGTAACACTATATAAGGGTATTGTAAATACTTTATTAAGATTTTCACTGAATATTATCGACTATAGATAAGTAAATTCAGAAAAATACACAGAAACCACTGTGCATATTTATCGCACCGTAAGGCTGTATTTTTAAGAAGTCCGCTGAAATATTTCTTCAAAATATTTCAGAAACTATGCATAGATTTTGACGGAAAGCCCCTAAATCACAAACAAAATGAGAATTTATACAAACTAAATTATATACTTTCCCATAAAACTGTATATAATTATGCGTAAAGCAAAATATTTTACAAAAAATATAGTGACGGAGGGAAAAAGAATGAAAAGAAAAATGATGGTATTTATGTTGACAGCTGTTCTGGCAGGCAGTATGTTGGCAGGATGCGGCAGTGGTGACAAATCAGCGGAACCTTCAGGTGAAACAACACAGGAGATCGCGGAGAACAGCACAAAAGACCAGCCTGGTAGTAAGTCGGGCGGTTATGTGTACCGTGTAGGGTTTATCAATATTGATGATGCGGATATGAATTGTTACCCGGCAATGCTGAACTTTGTGGCAGATGTGGAGAGTGAAGAATTTGCCAGAGCGGTTGGAGCAGATAGTGTGGAAGTTTTGACTGCAGATTCTGAGCTGAATGTGGAAAAGCAAATGACAAATGTAGAAAATATGCTGACCAGAGGAATTGATATGTTGTTTCTCATCGGAGTTGATACAGAGGCAAATTCCACAGCTGTAGAGGCATGCAACAATGAGGGAATACCAGTTTATCAACTTGGAACAGATGCATCTTCAGGAGAATATAAGTTTATCGGCTGGGATGAGGAGACTCTGGGAAAAATGCAGGGAGAATGGTGCGTGGAGAATCTTCCTGAAAATTCTAATATCTGCTATCTGGAAGGAACACCAGGGCGGGAGGCGGCTGTGAAGCGGAAGGCGGGTTTCGAAGATGCCATTGCGAAACGGGAGGATTTGAACCTTTTGTCCAGCCAGACGGGAGAATTCAGCACAGAGACAGCCATGCAGGTGACAGAAGACTGGATTCAGAAATTTGATAATGACATTGACTGTATTGTTGCCTGTGATAATTTGATGACGCTGGGTGCCAGCCAGGCGATTAATGCGGCAGGGCTGAGGGATGATATCATTAATATTGGTATTATTGGTAATAGAGGCGATGCGCAGATGATCAAAGACGGTGATTTGACGGCAGGCATTTATGTTTACTGGCCCAATATCGGAACACTTGCTGCAGAAATTGCACGGCAGACATATTTGGGAGAAGGGGAACAAGTGGATGAAAGATCCAGCATTGAGATATTTCCCATGACCATGGATAACTGTGAAGAACTGCTGGATCAATACGAACCGGAACAGGACTCATAAAATCCATTTGTTATAGAAAAACAGACTGTCATTTCCTGAGTGGGATGACAGTCTGTTTGGTTTAAAACGATTTTAAAGAGATCAATTTTCGGAACATAGTGGGGGAACACCCGATATTTTCCGTAAAAAGATTAGTGAAACTTGACGCATTGGAGTAGCCTGTTTCCAGGGCAATTTCTGATATTGTTTTAGAGGTCTGTGCCAGCAGAAGTTTTGCCTTATTCATGCGGGTGTTCAGGATGTACTCACGGGGTGATGCACCCATTTCCTGTTTGAAAATCTTGGAGAGGTAAGGGCTGGTTAAATTGACCAGTTTTGCCAGTTCCTCTAAAGTGATGACCCGGTTCAAATTGTCATGGATATAAACCAGACATTGTTCCACTGGGTTATTTTTTATGGGCTGATAGAGTTCCCGCTGGCTCATGAGAAGCATGAGCAGTTTATAAATCCGCATGGAAGCTTCATATGGATTTTCTATTTCATGTTTTTCATAATAATCCATAGTTGTTTTCAGAAGTTTACTGATTTGATGATTATTGGGAGAACGAATCAGAAATCCCCGTGTGTTTAGTATCTGCTGAACCATATCACGGGAATTTCCGCCCTCAAAGCCGTAGAAAAAGAATTCCAGGCCTTCATGGGCATGGTAGTAATGTGGTTCCACACAATCCAATAAGATGAGATCACCTTTTACTGCAATGGCCGTTTTATTTCGATATTCCACATGAAAGCGGCCCTTTTCTACGTACATAAGCAGCAAAGTGGGAAATGTTTCGCGTTTGGTAAAATAATCGGAAGAACAATAATAATGGCCTGTCCAGGTAGGATAAAAAAGATAGTCCTTTGCTAGTCTGGACGGTGTAAATGTATGGCCGATAGAACCCGTATATATGCCGGATGCAAGATTCTCAAAAATTAGTTTCACTACCGGGTACCTCCTTTTCATTTCTATGATAATGTACAGGAACGTATCTGCCAATAGTTCTTAGAAAGAAAATTAAACCAAATGAGATTTTGTCAAAAGTAAAGTATACGATTATCTGTAAATATCAGATATACTGTTAACATAAACCGGTTTAAAGAACATGAATAGGAATGCAGCAGAATAAAGGAGAGGCATATGAACAGAAGAGTCAGCAAAGAAGAAACATGGTATTTACAATCCTTGGCACGCAGAGTCAAAGAAATATCAGAAAATCCAAAATGGAGTGAAAAAATAAAACTGTGGGTCAAATTAAACCGTATGGAAAAAACCAGGCCCCTTGTCATGTTTCCACCGGAATTGTGGCATGAATTGATTCCGGATGATACTCTGAAAGTAAAAGATCCTTTGTTCCGTTCAATTGAAAAGGAACTTCGGATGAGAATTTACAGAGACGAATACTTTCGTGATGATATTGTATTGACAGATGTGATTTATATTCCGTATGTGACACAGGTATCTGACTGGGTAGATGACAGAAAACGGCCTTATGACAGGAGGCCTGACCATGCCGCCTGTTTCCATCCGTGCATTCATGAAGTCAGTGACATCGACAAGATGAAGCTGCCACAGCTGACTGTGGATGAGGAAAAGTCAAAGGAGAACTTTGGGTTGGCGGAAGAGATATTTGGCGGCATTTTAACGGTGGAAGAAGGGGAGCCGTTTACCGCAGCATCTCATCAGAATATTATGGGATGGGGGAACAGCCTGATTGATATCTGGTGTGAACTGCGTGGGCTGGAACAGGTGATGTATGATCTATACGAAGAACCGGCGTTCACACACGAGGCAATGCAGATTTTATATGAAGGACGTCTGAAGTATCTGAAGGAAGGGATAGCGCAGGGGATCTGGAGAATGAATAATAATGAGTATCTGGTAAATGGCACGGCCACAGCCTGCGGTTCCAATGGCCATGCGTTTACTGATTTGCTGCCAGAAAAAGAAGCTGATAGAAAAGTGGAACTGAAAGATTTGTGGGGATATTGTATGGCACAGGAATTTACCGCTGTGTCGCCTGAGATGCTGGAGGAATTTGTGCTTCCCTATCAGCAGAAATTATCTGCCTTATTTGGAATGAATGCATATGGATGCTGTGAGAAGATGGATGCAAAATACGATGCAGTGGCGAGGCATATTCCCAATTTGAGACAGGTGGCTGTCAGTGCCTTCTCCCACATTGACATTGCGGCAGAAAAAATTGGAGGGAGATATGTTATGAGCTGGAAAGTAAATCCCACCAATGTATTTCATACCTTTGATATAGAAAAAATCCGGGAAATGATATCCCATGGTATGGAAGTATCTAGGGGAAATCCATTGATTGTAGAATTGCGCGAAGCGCAGACTTGCTGTGGGCATATAGAGAGGGGGATTTCCTGGGTGGACATTTGTATGGATTTAGCACGTAATTATGAATAAGGGCCAAATCTCCCGCAAAGTGGGGCGTGCAGATGGCAGGAATGATTTTTCAGACTCACTCTAGCAAAGTTGATTGCCATATGCTACAATGGCACTGATAATCTGATACGGATTATCCTGAAATGACAACCGAAATGTTAAAACGATTCCACACAAGACTATTAAAAAAATGCTTACAAGAGGATTGACTTTATGGCAAACATTTTAATTGCAGAAGATGAAAAACACATGCAGAATATCATCTCTGAATATATGCACATGGCCGGACATACCTGCTTTCCTGCTGACGATGGGGTTGACGCATTGATGTTATTGAAAAGCACCCCTATGGATTTAATGATACTGGATATTATGATGCCCCATATTGACGGTTTTTCCGTATGTAAAATGGCAAGGGAAATGAGTAATCTTCCCATCATTATGCTCACTGCTAAGGACAATGAAACGGATAAATTAAGGGGCTATGAATATGGCGCTGATGATTATATGACAAAACCGTTCAGCCCGAAAATATTACTTGCCAAAGCAAACGCACTGCTGCGCCGTGCCTCCGTAAGTTCCGCAGATACCCTCAGCGCAGGCAAAATAACCATACTCCCCGCATCCCATAAAGTGTTCTTAGACGGTGCAGAAATTACTTTAACCCACAAAGAATATGAGTTATTGTATTTTTTCATGTCCAACCCTGAACAAATTTTCTCGCGGGAACAACTGTTAAACCGCATTTGGGGGTATGATTTTGAAGGGAACACGCGGACAATCGACACCCACATCAAGACACTGCGGCGGAAATTGGGCAGTGAGGGAACTCACATTGTGACCCTGATTCGTTCCGGGTATAAATTCGAGGCATGAAAATGAAAGAATATTTTTCACTGCACACTGTGCGAAAAAAAATAGTGGTGGTTTCAAAAACAGCGGGCTTTCTTTTGATTGTATCCTATATTGCTGCAGCCCGGCTGCCTTTTCCGCAGGATATTTCTTTTCTGCTTTGGACAGCCTTTATAATTATACTGATATGTTTGGTTGATTATCTGCTGGGACGGTTTATCTCAGACCCAATTTGTGAACTCTGTGAGACGGCACATAGAATCGCACAGCTGGATTTCTCTGCCTCCTGCAGAATCTCTTCAAAAGACGAATTTGGTGAACTTGCAGAGAATCTCAATAAAATGTCCAGAGATTTGCAGCTCACCCTTGAAAAACTGGAAAGGGCAAATATCCAGCTGGAAAAAGATGTCCAACAGGAACGAACTCTTTTAAAAGAGCGAAAAGAATTAACAGACCATCTTTCCCATGAAATGAAAACACCTCTGGGGATTATCCGGGCTTATGCCGAGGGGATACAGGACGAAATCCACCAGGAAAAAACGCAGCACTATTCCGAAATCATCATATCCGAGACAGAACGAATGAGCAGCCTTATCACCACATTGCTGGACCTGTCTGCTTTGGAAAATGGGGCTGTATTACTGGTGCCGGAACAGTTTGACTTCGTAGAATTTGTAGAGACAACAGCAGGACGGCTTCTGGTTGATATACCGGATGCAGATTTTGAACTGGAGTATGAGCTTCCGGAACATAAAGTTTTTGTTCATACGGATAAGCTCCGCATGGAACAGGTGGTAAATAATCTCATTGTCAATGCGAAAAAAAATGTATTTCCCAATGGCATTTTACGACTGACATTAGCCCAACAAGACGGTAAGCTGTACTTTTCCATTTTTAATCAGGGGGCGCCCATACCGGAGGAAAAGTTATCTAAAATCTGGGAAAAGTTTTATCGCGGTGAAAATGCAGACTATAGTGGTTCCGGATTAGGACTTTCCATTGCAGCACAGATTTTGTCCATGCAGAATTTAGAATATGGGGTGGAAAATTTACCAGATGGGGTTTCGTTTTTCTTTTCCATCCCTGTAATAAAACCTGTCACGAAATAACTTGTGTATTTTGAGACAGCTCCCCAATAAGTCATTCTCTATGGAGCGGCTTTTCTTTCAGTAATGATTGAGAAGCCGCTTTTTCATATTTCACGCGGATTTCACATGGGCCACACTTGAATTTCACCTCATATCCTTACTTTTATATAGACAGCTGCAAACGCCCATTATAAGCAAAATATCAAAGGAGGAAGCCATATATGTTTTTAGGTATTGAATGGTACTGGTGGATTATGATTGCTGCCGCTGCCGCAATATCCATTCCGTTCAAAGTAAAGTTTCTGAACTGGTGGAGCAGACGGCAACAGAAAAAGCGAAACAGCAGACGTGGGAAATGGGGGGAAGAGGAATGATTACGGTAAAGGACTTGACTTTTTCATATGGGAAAGGAAAGCAGGCTTTGCATGGGCTGGATTTCACCGTAGATGACGGAGAAATCTTTGGATTTCTAGGGCCCAATGGTTCCGGAAAATCCACGACGCAAAAAATTTTAACAGGGATTCTGACAGGGCATGGAGGTTTTGTTTCTCTTTTTGGACAGGAAATGGCGTCTTCCCGCACACATGACTTTTTTCAAAAAATAGGGGTTTTGTTTGAATTTCCTTATTTATATGCCAATCTGAGTGCAGTTGATAATCTGAAATATTTTGCGTCATTTTATCCGAAACAGCAAGCCCGGGATGTGTTTGAACTGCTAGACCAATTAGAGTTTAAGAAAGATTTTCTAAAGAAACCGGTATCTTCTTATTCAAAAGGGATGCGGCAGCGTGTCAGTATGGCCCGCGCCCTTATCAGTAATCCGAGGCTCTTGTTTCTTGACGAGCCTACCAGCGGCCTTGACCCGTCAGGCGCAGTCTTATTCCGCAAAATCATCCAGGAGGAGCGAAAGAAGGGGACAACTGTTTTCTTGACAACCCACAATATGGTGGATGCAGACCTGCTGTGTGACCGGGTAGCCTTTCTTTCAAATGGAACGATTGCCGCCCTTGACACCCCGAAAAGACTGAAAGAAAAAAACAGCAGTCATCAGATTGTGATTCATTATCTCTATCATGGAAAACGGAGGGAAAGACAGGTTGACGCCCTGGAATTGGAAAAGGGACTGTCTTTCCCACATGAGGAAATCATAAGTGTGCATTCACAGGAGCCTACATTGGAAGATATGTTTATCCAATATACAGGGAGGGGGTTGTCTTGATGTGGAAGGGTTTTTCCCATTTGTTGAAAAAAGATGTGAAAATGATGTTATCCGGTAAGTTTTTTCTGCTGGCGCTTTTATCACTGATTTTGTATTCCTGCTATATCAATTTTATCTATGTAAATGTGGATCAGGAGAACTGCCGTGTATATCTTTACGATCCCAATAACCTATGCTCTGCACAGTCAAAATATATAAACAGAGCACACAGCCGGCAGGAATTGGAAACCGCCTGTTCCGACAGATTTTCCATAGGCATTGACTTTTCGGCTGACCCTCCTGAAATCTATATGCTTTCATCTGGAGCGGAAAAGATGGACCGCTACCGGGTCATGTGGGGAGAAGCTGTATTGACAGAACTTGCAGAAGAAAAACCGGTAATGGTTGGTTCCTACGTCAAAGAGGAGAGAAGCCGCCGGGAAATAACTGCTGAATTTTTATTCTTTGAATTATCGGCTGTGGGATTTTTGGGACTGGCTTCTGTTCTTTTTAAGGAGAAGCAAATGGGTGTTATCCGTGTACATGGTATACTGCCAGTCAGTAAAGCCGCATTTATCCTGTCCAAATTGTGTGTATTTCTGTGGTCAGATTTGATTTTTTCGTGTCTGCTCACCTGGATGAATGTTGGTATTTCTGACAGTCTCGCTATTTTACCCGCAGTACTGACTCAGGCAGGAATCCTGTCCCTTATAATGTCTTTAACGGGATTTTTCTGCGCAGTATTGCTGTCTGACTTTAAGCAGTTTTCATTATTTTATCTTATCCTTGCGGTGTTTGCTTCCACTCCTGTTTTTCTTGCAGGGCAGACGGGAGTTTCCTGGAAGTGGCTGGCCTGGCACCCAATGCACCACCTATTCACGGCTATGAAATCTGCTTACTTTGGCAAAACAGCGGCCTCATTTCCCTATTATCTTGTCTGTATAGGAGCTATAGCCATATTATTTTATGGCGCCTGTCATATACTGGCTCGGGAAGCAGCGAAGGAGGGGTGATTATGGAACAGTTAAAATACCAATTAAAGAATATCCGCAGAGATAAGCTGTGCATACTGACATTTCTTCTGCCGGTCATTGTGGGAATTATCATCCGTTTTCTGCCCGCTATGAATTTTCTGGGGCTTAGCGAAACATCTTTTGGCTGTGTACAAAATGATTTATCAAAAGAAACGATTTCCTGGCTGCAAAGCATCGGAAATCTTACAGAATATGAAACCATAGAAACCTTAAAAGAGGGGGTAAACAATCCGTCTACACAGATGATTGGTGTTTTGCGGCGCAAAAACAGCATACGTACCATTTTGTCCGGCGATGAATTTGAATTGTACGAAACAATAGGGAAAACCTTACCACAGCTCTATGATATGCGGGCAGACCAACCGGCTTTTTCCAAGACTATCATTCCCGTATCGGAGAATTCCCACAGCCTGAAATTTCTTTTTATCGCAATGACATTGGTTACCGCTATGTTTATGGGGTGTACGTTTAACTCTATGAATATGATCAGCGAAAAAGAGGAAGGGACCGCATTCGTCAATCAGATTCTTCCAATGAGTATGAGGGCATACCTTTTACAAAAATTAGCTTTGGGATTTCTGGGGGGAATTGTGTCTGCCATGGTTACTGCTTTTCTCTGTATCCGGACGGACGCCTGGCAGACTTCTCCTTTATTTTTACTGGTGATTCTGTCCGCATATATTGCATCGCTGGTTGGTTTGTTTATTGGGCATTTTTCATCAGGTCTGATGACGGGAATGGTCTGCATCAAGATAATTATGATTTTGTTTCTCGCACCGCCGATTATCTTCTATCTGACTGTCTCAACAGATAGTGCGGTTTATCCGCTTTCCTATCTGTTTCCATCCAGCGCTGCTTTCTATGGGTTGATGGAATTGCTGGCTGGACAGATGGAAAACTTGGGGCTGTACCTGGTAATTTTATCTATCCATGCAGTTTTACTGACTTGCCTATATTTCTTTATTGTGACGGGAAAAGGAAGTAACAGACGATAATATTCCACACATTTTACGCAAAATCCCCCAGTTTATACCCAATCCCCCAAACCGTACACACATACTCCGGCTTACGGGAGTCTGCCTCGATCTTGCTCCGCAGCCTGCTGATATGCACATTAACGGCATTTTCATCCCCCAGATAGGCATCCTTCCACACCAGAGAATAGAGCTGCGCCTTTGTGTAAACTTTTTTTGGATTCTGCATCAACAACTTCAAAATTTCAAATTCTTTTGCAGTGAGGTCAATCTTTGCCCCCTCTTTTGTCACAGTGTAATCGGTCAGGTTCATAGTCAGGCTCCCCGCCTGCAGCAGCTTTGGGCCCTCCGGCGGGACGGACACCGAGTGGTCATACTGGGTTGTCCGCCGTATCAGCGCCCGAATCCGCGCCAGAACTTCCACAACAGAAAACGGTTTTGTGATATAATCATCTGCGCCCAGGCCCAGACCCAGTGTTTTGTCTGTCTCTGTATCTTTGGCAGACACAATGATAATGGGAACCACGCTTTTCCCCCGCATATACTGCATCACGTCTATTCCGCTGACTATGGGAATCATCAAATCCAACAGGACCAGGCTGAAGCTGTCACTGTCAAAAAACTGGCAGGCCGCCTGGCCGTCGGAGGCGCAGACCACCTGGAAATTTTCTGTTGTCAGGTAAGATTTCAGCATTTCACTGATCTCTTTATCATCCTCCACTAATAAAATTTTATAAAGTTCCATACCTGCGGCCTCCTTTCTTCCCCCTCTCCAAACCGGTCAGCTGATCCACATCCGCAGTGCGTCTTCCAATTTTTCGATATCCACAGGCTTGGAAATATGTCCGTCCATGCCTGCCTCCTCTGCTTTCCTGATATCATCGGCAAATGCATCTGCTGTCATGGCAATAATGGGAATTGTCCGCAAGTCTTTTCTCCCCGAAAAGCGAATGTTCCTGGCGGCTTCATAGCCATTCATAACAGGCATCTGGATATCCATAAAGATCAAATCGTAGTAATTGGGTTCGTGGCCAAAAACACTCTCCACAGCCAGTTTGCCATTCAGTGCCTGTTCCACCTGGATTCCTACCACATCTAACAATTCTGCCGCCACCTCAATATTTAATTCATTATCCTCCACAAGCAGAACCCTTTTCCCTGAAAAATCCTGCTCCTGGAATGTCTCCAGCGCTGTGGTGGTCTTTTCTCCTCCACCCAGTCCCAGCACCTGTTTCAGCACTTTCGTCATCCTGGACTTAAATAACGGCTTTTCTATAAACGCATCTACCCCGGCTTCCACCGCTTCCGCCTCAATATCTGCCCAGTCAAAAGCAGATAAAATGACAGCCGGCCCATCTTCCACAGCCTCCCGGATATTTTTTGTGGTTTCCAGCCCGTCCTTATCTGGCATTTTCCAATCCAGAATCACAGCAGAAAACCCTTCCCCTGCCGCCTCTGCCTCTGTAATACGTTTCACTGCCGCATCACCGCTTAATACATATTCTGTCTTCATACAGAGACCTTTCAAAATTTCACATGCACTTTCACAGACTGCTTCCTCGTCATCAACAATAAGAACAGAGAATTGAGCCAGAGCATCCATATCTGCCTGGGCCACATCGTCCAGTTTTAAATATACTGTAACCTTGAATTTAGAGCCTTTTCCCAAGGCACTTTCCACCTTAATATCCCCTCCCATCATGCGGGCAATATTTACAGCGATGGACATGCCAAGGCCTGTCCCCTCTATTTTGCCTGTGCGGGAATCTGCGGCCCGGGAAAACGGTTCAAAGATTTTATGGATATATTCTTCATCCATTCCAATACCGGTATCTGCAAATGTAAATTCATAGTAACCGCTTCCTATGGTATGAGAAGGTTTCTCCTCAATCTGAATACTAATGCTGCCGCCTCCTGGAGTAAACTTCACCGCATTTCCCATAATATTCATGAAGATCTGCTGCAGCCGCTGTTCATCGCCGATCACATCCTCATGCTCCAGCTTTGCAATATAGACATTCAGCCCAAGGCCTTTTGTCTCCATCTGCGAGTGGAATACTGTCAGCAGATTTTCCACTGTATCTGACAGATTAAAGGCGTTCTCCGTAAGGCTGACTTTGCCGCTTTCAATCCGGCTCATGTCCAGAACTTCGTTGATCAATCCCAGAAGGTGTTTTCCGGAAACTGTAATTTTTCCCAGTGCATCCAGCACCCGGTCCTTTTCATCAATATGCATACCGGCAACGGCAGTCATACCCAAAATAGCATTCATCGGTGTTCGGATATCATGGCTCATCCGTGAGAGGAAATCACTTTTTGCCAGATTTGCTGCCTCCGCCCGCTCCGCTGCAAGAGCCAGTATCTCTCTTTGTTCTTCTTCCCTGTGGATAATATCATCCACACTGCGCACAGTCAATGTCACAGCTCTGGGAGAGTTTCTTCCTATTTCTGCCACTGTAGCCACTACAGAACACCATTCATATTCACCGTCGTCTCTCAGCCTTTTATATTGGAGTTCTATATGTTCCTCTGTCTCAAGCATTTTAAGCATGTTAGGCAGCTCCAGAAATGACTGAACCCGTTCCCAGTGTTCCTCTGCAACCAACCCCGCCTCAAAACGCCTTGCCGTAAAATCAGTGCTGTAATCCCCCGATTCTGAATCTCTGCCCCGATACGGATAGAGCATCTCATATCTGCCGCTTTCCGTATCAATATAGTAAATCGCCCGATATGCCCGGGCCGTACTATTCATGGCATTCTGATATACCCGGTTCTGTCCCGCCATCAAATCTCTTTCCTCTGTCAGCATCTGATTCTGTTTTTCCTGTTTGTAGCTCCGGAAACTCTGGAAAATTACGAACGCCGCCCCCAGCAGTATAAGCGCAAAACATATGTATTTGAATATGGCCACGCCGGAGATGATTTCGTCTTCGGGTATGGTCAAGACCGCTGTCCATCCATTATCCATACGATGGCAGTACACATTGCGGACCACTCCGTCCAAAGTTACGATATTTTCCAGCACCTGATTATTATGCCCCTGATTCATCTGTTCCAGAAAGCTGTCCGCCAGTTTTTGGTATTCCTCATACTGATGTTCCTGAGAACCTGTATGATAGAGCAGGGTTCCCGTCCGCCCAATCAGATAATAGGACGCATTCTGCGGCAGAATCAAGTTCTCATTATTCTGCTCAAAATAAGAAAACATCATATCAACTGCCATGAAACTGCCTGTAGACGGAACTGCTTTGCACATGGTCACTACTGGCTGGCCGGTCACCACATCTAAGTATACAGAGGAAATATAGATTTCCCCTTCTGCCTCCACAGCACCCTGATAGTAGTCCCTGTTGGTGACATCGTAATCCGCCATGGCCTCAATTTTCGGGTCATTGGACATAATCTCTGTACCGCCCATGGCTTTTCCGTAGAACTGAATATTATCCGAGCCATACATGTCAGTCAGGCCATCCATGAAAGGATACAGTCCCTCCCTGAGTTCTTTCACCGAAACGCCATCCTTCTCCCGTTCTTCAATATAATCCACACAGATTGTCAAAACAGACTCACAGGCCCGTATGTTGCTTTCCTCTGTAGAGGAATAATTCTCCACCAGTGTAAGACCCATTTTGTTGGTATTTTTCATAAGAGAACTGCGCAATATGCCCGTGCAGAGTACAACCACTAAAATAAACATTACCAGTACAATAATATTGTTCCGCATCCGTTTTATTAACTGCATCTTTTTACTTTTACTCATTTTTCAATTCTCCAGAAACTCAATTCCCAGCAAAGTCAATCCGCAGGCTGGTGCTGTAGGCCCGGCAGCACTTCTGTCCCCAGCCTCCAGAACTTCCCTCATATGTTCCGGCGGATACACTCCGTTTCCAATTTCCAACAATGTCCCGGCGAGAATTCTCACCATATGATAGAGAAATCCCCTGCCGGAAACCTGTATACACACCATACTGTCGTTCCTCTGTACAGAAATTCCTGTCACCAGCCGTACTGTGGTCTTTACCTGTGCCCCAGCCCCACAGAAACTGGCAAAATCATGCCTTCCGATAAAATAAGAGGATGCCTCCCGCATCCGCTCCACATCCAGGGGATAATGATAAAAATAGGAATACAGCCTCTGTGTGGGCAGGGGAAACCGTCGGTTTAAAATCCGATATTCATATGTCTTCTCACTCTCGCAAAAGCGGGGATGGAAATCCGGCTCCACTTCCTGGGAAGCCTGAATCCGAATATCCTCCGGCAGACGCTGATTCAATGCGTAAGAGAATTTTTCAGCCGGTATCCTGCTGTCCGTGTCAAAGACAGCCACATTCCCCAGCGCATGAACCCCCGCATCCGTACGGCTGGCCCCCGCCGTCTGCACCGGATGGCCCAGAAGTTCTTCCAAACATCGGTTCAGCTCGCCCTGAATTGTTCTGCCATTATCCTGTATCTGCCAGCCGCAGTAGTTCGAACCGTCATAAGCAACCGTCAATCCAATCCGTTTCATCCTAGATCCCCCATATCCGAAATGCAATGCTCAACGCCGTGTATCCCCGGGATTTTGCTCCATTCTGCAGCAAAATCCCAGGCGTAGCAGTACCTGCTGAGCAGCTGTGTTTAAACAATAACCGCTATACAGACAGCGCTTATGGTACTTAATAAAGTACCCAATAAATAATACTCTGCAAAATCCGGCTCATTGGCAATTCTATCGTAACGTGCAATGGACTTTGCTGTTAAAACTAAACCAATGGCTGAATACTGATTCAAATATATGAAAACAGCTATCAACATTCTTTCAAGCGTTCCAATATACCGCCCTGCTTTTTTATCTGTACTCTCTTCCTTTGGTGGCTTATACCCTTCTAATATATATGCAATCAATATATTTACTGGTTTATGAAGCAGCAGCAATTTTGCTGTCCATGCCGCCGACATGCCCAAAGATATTCCAAAAACTTCCAGGAATGCTTGTAGTTCAATGCGTATCAAACTGTCTATATCCAAATTTCTTATGTAATATACAATCGCCGCAATGGTCAAAAAGTGCAGACATTGATCTACACAAAACACCACTTTATCATTTTTCACCCAATACCCGCAGAAATACTTGAGCATATCAATCAAGCCATGGGATAAAATAAAAGCCGCCGCGTATTTTACTTCCAATCCTGGTAAAAAAATAATAAAGAACAAAAGCGCTGTGATGCCATATACAACAGCATGATACACAACCCATTTAAAATAAGCCCGCTTTTTTGCTGCAGTCTTCTCTGTCTGACAATAGAAATCACATATTACATGTATGATTACAAAACCAAGAATTATATTCGTCATTCATCCCCTTTGTGTCTTTGAATACTCTAAAGCATGTCTGAGGATTCATCGCTGCCGCAGGCACACTCTAATATATTTTCCACATTTTTCAATGCATTTGCATAAGTATAATACTGGCCTTTTGCCAAACTCTTTTGTACAGAAGACTGTGCAATGCCCAGCCTGTCAGCCGCCTGTTGCTGGCCGTCCTGATGCGCCAGCATATCCCAGATGATCTCTCTCTGCCTGTCAGTCCACCCATCTTCAATGGCTCTGGCAAGCTCAAAAACAGTATTAATCAGCACCGTCTGCTTCACGGCCCCTTTGTCATCTTCTAACCGAATATCAGAGAGAATTGCTTTATTTTTCTTCTCGTTTTTCTTTAATACTTCAACAGCATTTCGTGCATTATAGTAACCTGGGCCGTCCGCCCCCAGCGCCATTTCTGTATTAATTTCTGTGGATATACTGCCTATCCCTATTCCAAAACGTAATTCTACCGGATATAACTGCATTTTTATCTTCTGAATCATTTTCAGAACATTTTTTCCATTAAATAATAATCCCTGGAATTCATCCCCCAATGTTATTAGGAAATTTGATGCGATATCATCTCTATATACCGCGTTTATTTCATCTAAAACAGCCTTAAGATTATCCTGTATCTCTTTTCGCTTTTCCAATTCTCTTGATTTCTTTACATCACCTATAACTGCAATAAAAGATTTCTCCTCGAAAAAAAAGGCCATTATTCTAACTCTCCTGCAGCGCATTTTCTTTCAGATAGATTCTATAGCAAATTATATCACCTCTATGATGAATAATCAATAATTATTCACTATGAAGGCTATATTCTGCGAAATAGTATCTAGAACGGGTTATACTAGATCCCCCATATCCGAAATGCAATGCTCAGCGCCGTGTATCCCACTAAAATCCCATAAGCTGCATAATCCCTGCCCTTATACTGCAGAGGCTTCATCTGTGTACGCCCCTCACCACCATGGTAACACCGCGCCTCCATAGCCATTGCCAGGTCATTGGCACGGCGGAACGCAGAGACAAAAAGAGGTACCAGCAGAGGAATCATGTTTTTCGCCTTCTGAATGATGTTCCCGCTCTCAAAGTCTGCTCCTCTTGCCATCTGCGCCTTCATAATCTTATCTGTTTCTTCCATTAATATGGGGATAAAGCGCAGGGCAATGGACATCATCATGGCAATCTCATGAACCGGGACATGGATACGGTTCAGCGGGCCCATGAGATTCTCCAGCCCATTAGTGAGCTGATTGGGGGTTGTGGTCAGTGTCATGATAGATGACCCCACCACTAGATATACCAGCCGGATGGCCATACGCCCAGCCTGCATCATCCCTTCCCAGGTAATTTTCAGTAATCCCAGCTGCCAGATTACCCGCCCTGGGGTAAGCAGCATGTTGAACACAACAGTAAACAAAAGAATCACCAAAATTGCTTTAAGCCCCCGAAACATAAAAGACACAGGCACTTTAGACAAAACAATCATTCCCGCCAGAAATATGGTGGCAGCGCCGTACCCGGGAAATGTGTGGAAAATAAACAGAGAAATCACAAACAACAGTGTTCCCACAAATTTTGTCCGGGGGTCCAGCCTGTGAAGCACCGAATCAGCCGGATAATACTGTCCCAGTGTAATGTCCCGGATCATCGCCTCTCCCCTTTCAACGCTTTCAAGATACTCTCCTTTGCCTCCTCTATGGTAATCGCCCCTGTATCTACCTGCAGTCCTTTTGCCTTCAGGTCATGCATCACATACGTAATCTCCGGTGCCGCCAGACCCATACGCTCCAGCTCTTTATAATGGGCGAACACCTTCCTGGGTTCATCGTCAAAGGCAACGCGTCCCTCATTGAGCACAACGATGCGCTCCACATAACGAGCCACATCCTCCATACTGTGGGATACCAGCACAATGGCCATCTTCCGGGTTCTGTGAAGAATGGCAATCTGGGAAAGTATTTCATCCCTCCCCCCCGGGTCAAGACCCGCCGCAGGCTCATCCAATATGAGTATCCTGGGATTCATGGCCAGAACCCCGGCTATGGCTGCCCGCTTTTTCTGCCCGCCTGAGAGTTCAAAAGGGGACTTTCCAAAAAGCTCCTTTGGCATACCCACATGTTCCAGCGCCTTTCGAGCCTGTTCCTCTGCCTCCGCCTGCCCCAGCCCCTGGTTTTTCGGTCCAAAGCAGACGTCTTTCAGCACATCCATCTCAAACAGCTGATGTTCCGAATACTGAAATACCAGCCCCACCTGTCCACGGAGTTTTTTTCTGGAAAATCCCTCACCCCAGATGTCCTCTCCGTTGTAGAGCACCTGCCCCTCAGATGGCTTCAGCAAGCCGTTTAATAACTGTATCAAAGTGGACTTCCCGCTGCCTGTATGTCCGATGATTCCAATAAACTGGCCATCCGGGATAGACAAATCAATGTGTTCCAATGCACGCATTTCATATACTGTGCCTGGGCTGTACCGATAAGAAACATGTTTTAACTCAATTGACATAACGCATCCACCAATTCTTCTCTGGTCAATATATCTTCCGGCAGCTTCAGGCCTGACTTTCGCAGTTCATGAGCCAGCATCGTTACCTGAGGAACATCCAGACCGCACTTCTTCATTTCTTCCACGCGGCTGAAAATCTCTCTGGGTGACCCCTGCATCATAAGCTCTCCCTGATCCATCACGAACACCTTATCTGCATATACCACTTCTTCCATATAGTGGGTGATAAGAATCACTGTCACCTGTTCTTTCTGATTCAGCTCCCGCAGGGCCTTCAGCACTTCTTTGCGCCCGTTGGGGTCCAGCATGGCCGTGGGCTCGTCTAATACAATACAGCGGGGGCGCATAGCCATCACCCCGGCTATGGCCACCCGCTGCTTTTGTCCGCCAGACAGCTTATTGGGAGAATGATACCGATAGGCCGTCATGCCCACTGCCTTTAGACTGTCATCCACCCGTTTCCAGATATCTTCTGTGGGTACCCCCATATTTTCCGGCCCGAAACCCACATCTTCTTCTACCACAGTTCCAATAATCTGATTATCAGGATTCTGGAAAACCATGCCGGCTTTCTGGCGTATCTTCCACAGTTCACTTTCCTGGCAGGTATCCATGCCGTCCACCCACAGCACACCCTCCGTGGGAATCAACAATGCATTCATATGCTTTGCCAGGGTAGACTTCCCGGAACCGTTGCGGCCCAACACCGCCGCAAACTGCCCTGCCTCAATATCCAGATCCACGCTGCGTACAGCATGGCTTGCCTCCTGTATCCGGCCGTTTTCATCATATCGATAAAAATCAAACCCCAGCTTCCTGGCCCGAATGATTCCCATAAGCACCTTCCCCCGCAATCACGTTTTCCATAATCTTCCATATTTCCTCCCTGCCCTGACGGGACGTGGCGGAAAAGGGAATCATTCGGGTGTCGGCAGGCAAATGCAGCCCTGTCCGTATCAATTTGGTCTGTTTCGCGATCTGACTGCGTTTGATCTTATCCAGCTTAGTGGCGATGATAATGGGTTCATAGCCGTTGGACACAATCCACTGATGCATCATCTTATCGTTTTCTGACGGCGCATGGCGGATATCCACCAACAGAAAAACGGCCTCCAGAGCCGAGGAACTGTGCAGATAACGGTCCACCATCTTCCCCCACTGTTCTTTCTCCGACTTGGAGGCTTTGGCGTACCCATATCCGGGCAGATCCACCAGAAAAATCTGTTTGTTCACATTATAATAATTAATTGTCTGAGTTTTCCCCGGCTGAGAACTGGTTCTCGCCAAGGATTTCCTGTTCATCAGACTGTTAATCAGAGAAGATTTCCCCACATTGGACTTTCCGGCAAAGGCAATCTCCGGCATATCGCTTTCCGGCAAAACGCTGGTCACGCCGCATACAACATCCAGCGAAGCACTTTTTATAATCATACCAGCACCTCTTCCAGCACCTCTTCCATAGATTCCACATACAGAATATCCATCCCGCCGGTAATCTCCTCCGAAAGTTCTTTGATATCCGGACGATTTTCTTTGGGAACCAAAACTGTTTTGATTTTTGCGCATTTTGCAGCCAGCAGTTTTTCTTTCAGTCCGCCCACTGGAAGCACTCTTCCCCGCAGGGTGATCTCACCGGTCATTGCCAGGCTGGCTTTGGCCGGCTTTTCAGTAATTGCCGAGAGCATGGCAGACGCCATTGTTATTCCTGCGGACGGACCGTCTTTCGGCACCGCTCCTTCAGGAATATGTATATGGATGTCATGCTCCTGAAAATATTCCGGCTCTATTTCATATCGCTCTGCCACAGAACGGATATAACTGATTCCCGCCTGTGCTGACTCCTTCATTACATCACCCATCTGTCCGGTCAGCTGTAATTTTCCTTTGCCAGGCATTACATTGACTTCAATCTGCAGGGTATCTCCGCCTGCGCTGGTCCACGCCAGGCCTCTGACAACACCGATTTCATCTTTCTTATTTGCCAGATGGACACTGTATTTTTCATGTCCCAGATATTTCTGCACATTTTTTCCGGTCACAGTGATCTTCTTACTGTTCCCCTCCAAAATCTCACGAGCCGCTTTCCGGCAGATTTTCCCGATCCGCCTCTCCAGATTCCGGACACCGGATTCTCTGGTATAACCGCTGATAATTTTCTTGATGGCAGAGGACTGAATGGCCAGCTGAGATTTTTTCAGACCGTGAATGTCCCTCTGCTTAGGAAGCAGATGGTCTTTTACGATATGCTCTTTCTCATTTTCTGTATAACCGCCGATTTCAATCAGCTCCATACGGTCTAAGAGCGGCCGCGGTATGGTGGATGCGTCATTGGCCGTGGCAATAAATAGAACCTCTGACAAATCCAGCGGAATCTCCACATAGTGGTCTGAAAATTTATTGTTCTGCTCCGAGTCCAGCACTTCCAGCAGGGCAGATGCCGTATCTCCTTTATAATCACTGCTGGTCTTATCGATTTCATCCAGCAGCATCAGGGGATTTTTCACCCCTGCCTGTTTTAATCCTACTGCAATCCGCCCTGGCATGGCTCCCACATAGGTCCTTCTATGCCCCCGGATTTCTGCTTCGTCACGGACACCGCCCAGACAGATGCGCACATATTTTTTATTCAGCGCTTTTGCCACAGACCTGGCAATGGAAGTCTTTCCTGTTCCCGGAGGCCCCACCAGACATAAGATGGGGCTGTCGCCTTTCTCATTCAGGATGCGCACGGCCAGATATTCCACAATCCTCTCTTTTACTTTCTCCAGACCGTAATGGTCTGCTTCCAGAATCCGGTTGGTTTTCTTCAAATCAATGGAATCTTTTGACGTTTTATCCCAGGGAAGGTCCAGCAGTGTCTCTATATATCCCCTGGCCACGGCGCTCTCTGAAGCGCTGGAGCCCAGAGATTTGAAACGGTCGATCTCTTTGGCAATCTTCTCCTTCACGCTGTCTGACGCTTCTAGTTTTTCCAGTCTCTCCCGGAATTCCTCTATTTCGCTCTGGGAGTTATCCTCCCCCAGTTCCTCCTGAATCAATTTTAACTGCTCTTTTAAAATATATTCTTTCTGGTTCTTGTCGATACGCTCCCGGATTTTCATCTGCAGTTCCTGACGGATCTGGGCAATCTGTATCTCATTATTCAAAATAACGCCCAGCAGCTCATACCTGTCTTCCAGCCGCACTGCTTCCAGAATCTTCTGCTTATCTGTGTATTCCAGAGACAGATGGATGCTGATTTGGTCCACCAGCATTTCCAGGTCCTCAATGCTGATAATCTGAGCCGCCAGTTCCTTACTGACTTTGCCGCACTCCATACAGTAACTCTGAAAAGTCTCTTTCATACTGCGGATCATAGCCTGGCGCATACTTTGGTTCATCATTTCTTTTTCTTCGGAGGGAATGGAAACTTCCACTTCCAGCATCTCATCGTCCTGGATAATCTCCACCAATTCTCCCCGTTCTTCGCCTTCCACTAAAATCCGCAGAATATTCTGGGGCAGTTTCACCACCTGCTTTACACAGCCGATGGTTCCTATCTTATATAAGCCATTAAGACCCGGAGCTTCCACTGCCGGATCTTTCTGGGTAATCAAAAATATTCGCTGGTTATTCAGCATGGCCTTTTCTACGGCTTTCACCGAGCGGGGTCTGCTGATATCAAAGTGTACAATCATATCCGGGATTACAGTAGTCCCCCGCAGGGCCACTGCAGGCATTACTTCTACTCTTTTGCTCATGTTATCCCTCCAAATTTAAGCGGGCTCTGGCTGTCCTTTTCTCTTTGATTTTGAGGATCTTCTGGTCGGCGCTGGTGCTTCTCCCCTGACAATCTCCGGTTCTCCGGTACCGTCTACCATCTCTTTTGTGATCACGCATTTACGGATGGTATCATCGGAAGGTGCCGTATACATCAGCTCCATCATGGTGTTTTCCATTACCGAACGGAGTCCCCTGGCTCCGGTTTTACGCTCCATTGATTTCTGGGCGATGCTTGTAAGAGCCTCTTTCTGGAAACTCAAATCCACACCATCCAGCTCAAACAGCTTTCTGTACTGTTTCGTCAATGAGTTTTTCGGCTCCTGCAAAATCCGAATCAGTGCCTCCTGGTCCAGCGCATTCAATGATACCACCACCGGAACACGGCCCACAAACTCCGGTATCAGACCGAATTTGATTAAATCTTCAGGCATCACTTCTTTGAGAAGCTCTCCCACGTTGGTATCTTTTACATCGTGTACTTCTGCGCCGAATCCGATGCTCTTATTATCTTTTCTTCTGGCTATAATTTTCTCCAGCCCCTCAAATGCCCCGCCGCAGATAAATAAAATATTCGTGGTATCAATTTGGATAAAGTCCTGATGGGGATGCTTCCTTCCTCCCTGGGGCGGTACACTGGCAACCGTTCCCTCCAGAATCTTCAGCAGAGCCTGCTGTACGCCTTCACCGGACACATCCCTGGTAATAGAAGCATTTTCAGATTTTCTTGTGATTTTATCAATTTCGTCAATATAGATAATGCCATATTGAGCCATCTCAATATCATAATCGGCTGCCTGGATAATTTTCAGCAGAATATTCTCCACATCCTCACCCACATAGCCTGCCTCTGTCAACGTTGTGGCATCTGCAATGGCAAAGGGTACATTCAGCATTCTGGCCAGTGTCTGCGCCAGCAGCGTCTTACCGGAACCTGTGGGCCCCAGCATCAATATATTACTTTTTTGTAAATCCACGTCCAGATTCTTCGGTGCCATAACCCTTTTATAATGATTATATACAGACACCGATAATACCTTTTTCGCCTCGTCCTGCCCGATCACATATTCATCCAATATAGAATGAATCTCCTGCGGTTTCAGCAGGTTGATCATTCCTGCATATTCATCATCTTCTTCGTAAAGAGCAAATTCTTCTTCAATAATTTCCGAACAGATATTGATGCATGCGTCACAGATATACGCCCCATCCGGTCCGGCAATTAACTTGCGCACCTGCTCCTCTGATTTATTACAAAAGGAACATCTGATCTTAGAATCCCTCGTTTTATCCGCCATAATTTACCCCTTTCCAGATACAATAACCCAACGGCTTTTTAAGGCCAATTCCTGTGCACCGGCACAGTGAATCAGCCTTTTCTCCCATTACCATATTAGACGTCTAGTTATTTTATCTATGTTCAAACACCTTGTCAATAATTCCGTACTCCATGGCTTCCTCCGCCGACATATAATTATCCCGGTCTGTATCTACTTCCACCACTTCAATGGGTTGTCCGGTGTTTTCCGCTAAAATCCTGTTTAACTTCTGCTTGGTTTTGGCAATCTGATCCGCTACGATCTGAATCTCTGTCGCCTGTCCCTGGGCACCGCCGGAAGGCTGATGGATCATAATCGTAGAATTGGGCAGTGCATATCGTTTTCCCTTCGCACCTCCGGCCAGCAGAAAAGCTCCCATGCTGGCAGCCATGCCGATGCATATGGTGGAAACATCGCACTTAATATAATTCATTGTATCATAAATTGCCATTCCTGCAGATACAGAACCTCCGGGACTGTTGATATACAGATTAATATCTTTTTTCGGGTCCTCGGATTCCAGGAACAAAAGCTGGGCCACAATAATGCTTGCTGACACATCACTGACTTCTTCTCCCAGAAAAATGATCCTGTCTTTCAACAGCCTGGAATAGATGTCATAGCTTCGCTCTCCCCGGCTGGTCTGTTCTATCACATACGGCACCAAACTCATTGCTTACCTCCAAATATAAAGCCTCTATACAGCCACAGCATTGTCTGCGATCAGATCGAAAGCCTGCTGAACAGCCAGATCCTGCTTCATCTGTTCCATTTCTTTATCACCCAGCATATCCCGTACCTTCTCAATATCCATATGGTACGCTTCAGCTGTTTTCTTGATCTCTTCGTCAACCTGCTCCTGTGTAGGCTGAATGTTCTCTACTTCTGCAATCTTCTCCAACACCAGTCTGTTCTGGATATTCTCTTTTGCCCGCTCTTCCATCTGGTTTTCCAGCTGTTCCTGAGTCATCTGAGCCATTCTCAGATACTGGTCAAGGAGCATTCCCTGCATCTGCAGACGGCGTGAGAAATCATCCAGCTGCTGGTTCTTCTGTGTCTCCAGCATAGCATTGGGAATATCAATCTGGGAATTTTCTACGATCTTTACAATTGCATCATTTCCTTTTTTCCGTTTTCCCTCTGCCTCTTTCTCCTCGGTCAGACGTTTTCTGATGTCTGCCTTGTATTCTTCCATGGTATCAAACTCAGATACATCCTGAGCAAATTCATCATCCAGCTCTGGAAGCTCTTTGTGCTCAATCTTATGAACTGTGCATTTGAATACAGCATCTTTGCCGCTCAGTTCATCATTTCCATAGTTTTCCGGGAAAGTCACATGAAGTTCCACATCTTCATCTGTCCTGACGCCCACCAGCTGTTCTTCGAATCCTGGGATAAATGCACCGGAACCAAGAGTCAGCGGATAATCTGTGGCTTTGCCTCCGGCAAAGCTCTCGCCATCTACAAATCCTTCGTAGTCAATGGTCACAATATCCCCGTTCTCTGCGGCCCGGTCTTCCACTGCCACCAGACGGGAATTCTGTTCCTGTTCTCTGATTAATTCTGCCTGAATCTCGTCCTCTTTCACTTCATCATCGGGTTTTTCAACTTCAATCCCTTTATACTCGCCTAAAACAATATCCGGCTTCAGTGCTACCTCTGCGGTAAAAATAAATGGCTGGCCTGCCTCAATCTGCGTGACGTCGATGGAAGGATAGGAAACAATCTCCAGATCACTTTCATCCACAGCTTTCGAATACGCCTCCGGAATCAGATCATTGGCGGCATCTTCCAGAAAAACGCCCTTGCCATACATTCTCTCCACCATTTTTCTCGGAGCTTTCCCTTTGCGGAATCCAGGTAAGGCGATATTTTTCTTATTCTTCTGATATGCCCCTTCGATAGCTTTCTCTAATTCCTCAGCGGGAACTTCTATGGTCAGCTTAGCCATATTATGTTCCAATTTTTCTACTTGTAAACTCATTTTTCTAATAAATCCTCCTTGAATTCTTTAAGACAGCTTCCATAGCAGAACTTCACACTGCGTATACATACTACTGCGATTCTCTCCATTGTTAATTATTAGTGAAGTATACCATACAAATTCTGAGTTGGCTAGTATTTTTTTATTTGTAAACAATAGATTCCGCAATTTCTGCGGCTTTTGCGGGACTATCCAGCTGTGCAATCAGCTCCAGGGCAAAATCTATGGCTGTACCCACACCCCTGCTGGTTGTAATACAGCCGTCCACTGCTACAGTATCCGTCGTTTTCTCTGCCCCTGCCAGCATGTCCATCACTGACGGATAGCAGGTGGCTTTCTTCCCTTCCAGAAGTCCCAGGCCTGCCAGAATCCTTGGAGCCGCACAGATAGCCGCCACTCTCCGGTTCTCTGATACAAAGGATTTCACCAGATCAAGCAGGGGCTGGAATTTCTCCAGGTTCTCTGTTCCTTCACCGCCGCCAGGCAGTACCAGAAGGTCTGCATCGGAACAATCCACTTTGGAAAATACATCGTCTGCCAGCACCGGAATCTGGTTGCTTCCCATAACCTGCTTTTCTTCCTTAATAGATACTGTCACCACGTTCATCTCTGCTCTGCGGAGCAGATCCACTACTGTCAGAGCCTCTACTTCTTCAAAACCATCTGCTAAAAATACATATACTTTTTTCATGAATATTACTTCCTCCTTGCTGCATTCCAAAATATTATAATACCATTGTCCGCATTTGGCTGTCTTTTTACTTCATTTACTTTCTGGAAATCTTCCTAATTTCCCAGGTTTTCCGGGTCTAATCATACCATATGAATATTTGAAATACAAGACGGCATGTGGGGTAAATGCAAAAAACGCTTAGATTGCAAGACCATTGGCAAGAACCGACAGGGAAACTGCCGGTTCTTGGTAAATATAATTGTGAATTTCAGCACGCACATTTTTATCTGATTTTCTTCCTGCTCCTGGCCGTTTTGCTCCATTTGCCGTAACTGGTAAGCCCGGCTTTGGCAGTATAGGCCCTTACACGGACATACATGTATTTTCTGGATTTAAGTTTTTTGATGGTTTTGGAAACGCTTTTTCCTTTGGGTGCTTTAATCATCTTCCCTTTGCTCACTTTCTTACTGTAAGCATACTGAATCTGATACCCGGACGCGGAAGTCTTTTCCAGGTAACTTTTGCCGTGCGCTTCGCCTTAGACGGAACGGCTTTTACTTTCTTAACCTGGGCCGGCTTTTTCGGAAATACTTCTGCTTTGACTTTTATCGTCTTCGCTTTGTATTCCTCATTACCGGAAGCTTTTATCGTGATCACTGCTTTTCCTGCCGCCAGCGGGGTCATTTTCCCATTTTTAGCGGGTTTCACTACTTTAATCTTTTGTTCCTTTTTCTCGTTCCCGGCTGACCCGTCCTTTTCAAAAATTGCCTCAATGGTGTGGTCCCCGCTTCCAGAGTGTTCTCCCCGTCACTCCATCCGACGAATACATATCCTGCCTTTGTATACGTGTTTTCCGGCAGTGTCACCACTGTCCTGGCCGTACCGGTAAGCGCCGCCGGGCGTCTGCCGGATGAACCTTCTCCGCCGGAAAATGTTACTGATGTCACTTGTTTTCCGGTAATTCCTGTGTATAAAGATTTTACCTGTTTGTATGATTCGCTCCAGTATGCGGTTTTATTGTTGCTTGGATCTAATTGGGCCGATCCATCAAATTTGTCAAAACCGATCATGACCTGAATGATTTTCTTATCTTTGTCTACTTTGGCCTGTACTTTATCTCCCAGTGCCTTGTCCATAGACGCCGGTATTGTGAAAAGTGAAAATGTCTTTCCTGCTATTGTTACAGTTGGGCCTTGTATTTCATTGCCTGCGAGGGAGATATTGTTTATCAGGTGGTTGATGTCTAAATGATTGATAATATCCTCTACTAATGCGTTTTTGGCTATCGCTACGGATACGAAGGGGATACTTTCTGTGATGGTGTAGGTCTCTGCGTAGGAGTTTTTGTAACCGTAGATGGTCATGTTGTCACACCGGTTAAACGCATAGCTGCCAATGGCTGTTACTGATTCTGGTTTTACTACTTTTGTTATACAGCTGGTATCTGAATTGCCTGTTGGACACATGTAGGATGGAATTTTTTCCAGGCCTTCCTCGAACACTACTTCTTTTAGCGCATTCGCTCCTGCCAGCGGACCTCTCCTGTAACCCGTTGAGCCAGTCCCTACTGATGTTATATTTTTCGGTATCTTGACTGACGCAACTTTTGTCCCGCTTATCATGGCAGACCCAAGATACTCCACCCGTTCCGGTATATTCAGCACAGCCAGTGAACCGCTCTCCCCCTGCTCATGCTCAACATCTACTACAACATTACTCACGCACCGGGAGATATTATTTACAATCTCAACGTTTTCCCCTTCTCCATTCTGGAACACAGCCCCTGCGATTCCGCCTGCACAATACGCAGTTTCCCCGTTAATCACAATCTTTCCGGACACATAGCAGTCCTCAACCAAACTGTTCTGCATCTTACCGGCAATCACACCGGCATAAAGTCCGCCCGATGTCCTGCTCTCAAGGAAGCAGTTCTCCACCGCCAGATTCCTGACCACCGCATTTTCAAGCACGCCAAATAAACCGGTGAAACTGCTGTCTCCCGATTCTTCCACTACAATATTCTGTACTAGTCAACAAAAACTGGACACAAATTTTAAATTTTTTTACAGCAAAGATTGGTTTTTTGTGCAATGCTACGGATGTCTTGATACATCCTTGTTTGGTTGGCTGGAGTGTATCAGGTATGGAGTGATTGTAAAGCCTGCTTGCGCACCGCTTATGCGGCTTCGGGCTTTACAATCACTCCATACCTGATATCTGGCACCTAAGCCAAACAAGGAAGGATCTATGCCGTCAGGCATCAGCTCCCAGCATTAACACCTGTAATAAAGTCTTTGGGCGCATAAGCCTCCTTGTATTGTTGCGGCGTTAGGTATTTCAACGAATATGCAGGCCGTGCAGTATTGAAAAATGTGATGTATGCCGCCACCTCCTGCTCAACAGGGCTTTCACCAGTGACATGGAAATCCATGAAGATTTCTGCTTTGATCCATCCGTTGATGGATTCCATTGCCGCATTGTCCGTTGGGGTCCCGGCTCTTGACATTGACCGGGTAATGCTATACATCGGCAGCAGCTCGTTGAATGCTTTGGATGCATAGACTGCGCCCTGGTCGCTGTGGAGGATCATCTCATACTGCGGATATTGTTTCTTTAACCCGATCAGGTCATCCAGGCCGCTCAGGTATGTCATCCGGTCGCCCCGCCTCGATGAGAGGGCATGGGCGAGAATCTCGTTGTTCCAGAGATCCATGTACAGCGTAAGCTCATAGTAAATACCCTTCACATAGAAAGCTGTCATATCACTGACAATACACTGCAATGGCCTGTCAATCTGCATCTCGGTCATAAGCAGATTCGGATAGATCTTGAACGGGTTTCCGGGCTTCTTGTACTTATAGTGTTTCGCCCCGCTCTTCACACCGAGCGTCTTGCAGCATTTGTGCGCGTAAGGATCCGACATCACAGTGCCTGTATCCAGACGGATTTTGGCATTCAGCCATCTGTATCCATGAGAAGGATAACGAAGATGGTATTCCTCGAACAGCGCCAGGTTGCTGAGTAAGGCTTTCGTACGCTCTGCCGGATGGGAGAGGGTATGCTTCCAATTGTAGAAGCTGCTCCTCTGTATTCCCATCTTCTCACAGAGAAGATTGACAGGAAAGCCGCCTGACAGCTCCAATATCACTTGGTATTCCCGCTGGCGATAGGAAGATACTCCTTCTCCACACCACTTCCTTTCACTGAGTATCCTTTTTTTAAGCGGGCTTCGTTTATCCGTGCCATGACGAGGGCATCAATGAGTTCTTCTTTTGACATGGATTCATACTCTTTGAGACTGGAATCCTTCGGAGCCCGGGCAGGCTGTGTGACGTTTCCGGTTTTCTTCCTGTGCGTCCTGGGCGGAAGTCCCGTTTCAGCACGGTAAAGGCGAAGATAGCCTTTCACACTGGATGGGTTGAGTTCATACTTGACTGCCGCTTCCTCCACGGTCAGTTCCCCATCGTATACGCGCTTGGCGATGTCCAAGCGTTGTTCCTTGGTGTACTTCATTGGCAAACCTCCTGTTCACTGAATGGTGCCACTTGTCCATGAATGATATTTCCTTTGTACATAGATTATACCATCGTGTCTAGTTTTTGCACCCCC
>CAJURF010000043.1 GCA_910588825.1 uncultured Lachnospiraceae bacterium | reverse complement strand
AAGAAGAAAAAAGTGAGATTTTATGCGGAATGTAGAGTTTCGCAATTACCTATATGAATATTACTACTTGAGAGGTAAGGCGAAATATCACGGTAAGATTTTGCCTTACAGTGAAGCAAAAGACGATTTGCAAAAAGCCATAGAATTGGATGATACCATACCTGATTATTATTTCTACTGTGCCAAGGCATGGTATGGGATTAGTACAGAAAGAACAGACAGTACAGATAGTGGGGAGGCGATTCAGAATGCTCAGAATTATATAGATTCTGCCATAAAGAAATATATGAAAAAAGAAGCGAGTGATTCTGATGAAAAGTTAGAAGAAGAATCGGAAAATGGCATAGAGGTGGATTTGGATGACGCGTCTAGCGTTGAATTGTTTAACAAGAAACAAGATAAGATTCTTGCCGAGTATTACTACTATGCAGGATTAATACATGTTTCCATAGACAACTACGACAAAAATCTGATGGAAGATATAAAGAATTACCAAAATGCTGTGTCATATGATCCTGGAAATGCGGAATACTTCTCACAGCTTGGAATTTCGTATTATAAGCGGGATGATTTGACAAACGCTGAGGAAGCTTTTGACAGTGCTATCTTAATTGATAAAGCCAATTCGGATTATAACAATGAGGGATATCATCTCGCATGGAAAGCTCATGTGATAGAAAAAGATGAGTCGAGGGTACAAGAGGCAATAGAAGTTTATGAGGATTCGCTCAAGTTTAGTGAAGACTACGCGTATTCGTACAGAAATCTTGCAGAGCTATATAAATCGGAAAATGATACTGCGTCAGCAGAAAACACTTATAGCAGAACAATTAAAAACTGTGCAGATAACGCTGAATTTTATTATGCGCGCGGAATTATGTATTATAATGAAAATGATTTCGTCTACACTATTGCGGACATGGAAAAGGCAATAGAAGGTGGTAGCAGTGGTAAGGCTGATGCATACTATATGATCGGGAGCTCCTATTATATGCTTCAGAACTATAGTGAGTCTTATAAATATTATCAATGGGCAAAGGATAATGGCGTCAGTGGGGTTGAGATTAATGAATACATGAATACGTGCCTTGAGTATATGAAAGAGGAATAAGGCGCGCTGTTCCCGTAAAGCTACCCATTGTTCTGGGGCAGATGCGTGTGAATGAAAAAACGAATGAGACCATAGTTATCACTGGGCTGTTGGTTCTTTTGTGCCTGAAGGGCTGTGTGGTGGACATAGATGCATAACAAGGTATATAAAGAGTCTGCGGATCAGGAGGTGTTTAAAACTGTTTGGGCAGGTGAGACAGATAGTGAGATGGTTGCAGTGTGATGTGGCTGCACAACAGAACGGGTGCGGAATACTCGGAGGGAGTTTGAATTTTAATAATTAATATAGTAGGTAAAAGGTCTGATAGGTTGGTGTATCAGGTCTTTTATTACTTGTTCTACCCTTTCGTGCTATTTTATGATAGAATCGATTTTTTGTTTGAATATGTCAAGGTTGACCTGGACGAGCTCTCCCCTTTGACAAGATTCCAGACCCGTTTGATCAGGTTGAGGTTTGGGCTGTATGGCGGTATGTAATCAAGATGTATATTCAGCTGTATGGCAAGATCATGTACAACTTTATATTTTTGTAATTTATATTTGTTTTAGCCAGCGGATGCAGTTTTTTTAAGAAGCAGCCAACGCAGGAGTGGGAAACCTTTATATGGAACTTATCCTCGGTCATATCCGCATTTTCTGGGGTATACGGTAATTGTCAGGCTCTAGCTCGGCAAGGATCAACATCGGCATTCTTCCCTTGCGTCCGCTACCGGGTCTTATCACCATCAGGTCAGATACAGGCTGTTCCCAGATTTGTTTCTTTTGTGTCCACATGCTTTTTCGCACCCCCCACCAGCCCCCTGACATCTTTGATGGGCATACCAGTGGCAAAGAGGATAACCGCAACAAGCCTTTTGCTAAGGTCACTGGAAGGAATAACTGTAAGAATGCAATCACCTGCTGGAAGATATCAACGGCATTTTGGGGGGAGTTATTTCCAGAAGGTTATCTTCTTGGCTGGATATTTTTTCATAATGTAGCACCTCCAAAAGTTTTATTAAAGTATACTGTAAAATGCCTTAGTTACGCAAGTATAACTGTAAATTCCTTCAACGTTCAATTTAGTATACAATTTTTTGTTATATAATATGCTTTTTTATCTCTTATGGTCTAATTTCCGCAACTTGCTTCAGGAACACTTGTTAAATTTCTTATGTATAGTAAGAATATGGAAATAATGAAATGAATAAATTTAGATTATTTATTGGAAATTTTTTAGTATATGGTTTAGGTGGGGTGGTTAGTAAGATTATTCCCTTACTTATGCTTCCTGTAATCACGAGGCTTATGCCTGACTCGACCTATTTCGGTATTAGTGATCTTTCAAATACAGTGGTTTCTTTTGCAAGCGCTTTAGCAGTCATGGGAATGTATGATGCTATGTACCGTATGTTTTTTGAGGAGGATAATGAAAATTATAAAAAAAATGTATGCTCAACAGCCTTGATTTTTACACTGGTGACGTCGATAATTATTTTTATAGTTATGATCTTAACGAAAGATATTATAGCGCAATACTTTTTCAGTAGTGAAAAATATTGTTACGTTGTATATTTGTCCGCGATAGTTTCGCTTGTTGGAGCAACAAATAGTATCATTTCTGCACCAACTCGGATGCAGAATAAACGTAAAATTTTCTTAATTACAAATATAGTAACTCCATTAATATCTTATGGAATTGCTATCCCACTTTTAGTGAATGGATACTATATAATTGCTTTACCTTTGTCTAGTATGATTTCAAATATACTCATGGAAATTGCTTTTGGAATTTTAAATAGAAATTGGTTTCATCTTTCAAAATTAGATTTTAAGTTATTAAAACAGCTTCTTGTCATTGCAGTTCCATTATTGCCTAACTTTTTGATTTATTGGGTATTTAACTCCAGTGATAAGATAATGATTACGAACCTCTTGAATGTAAAAGATGCAGGGATTTATTCAGTTGGATCAAAACTTGGTCATGCTAGTCAGTTAATTTATACGGCTTTCGCAGGAGGGTGGCAATATTTTGCTTTTTCAACTATGAATGAAGATGGGCAAGTTAAAACTAATTCGCTGATATTTGAATATCTAGGAGTAGTTTCATTTATAATGACAGGATTAATTTGTGCATGGTCCTTTGAGATTTATAAAGTTCTGTTTACTCAAGAATATTTGAGAGGGTATATTATTGCACCATATTTATTTCTAGCACCTCTTTTACAGATGCTGTTTCAAGTTGCGTCTAATCAATTTCTTGTAATCAAAAGGACATGGCCAAATATATTGATTTTATCAGGGGGAGCCGTTATAAATGTCATACTCAATTTTGTTTTAATTCCTATTTTGGGGATAGAGGGTGCTGCGTTAGCAACATTAGTTGGCTACGTTGTATCAGACATAGTATGTGTAATAGTATTGTGGAGAATTAAACTGATGGTGGTAACTCCAAGACTAATTTTTTCTGCATGTACTATAGCTATATTTTTGATTGGATGGAGATTATGGTTTTGTACAAACACAACAGTGGCTACTATTATAGTGATATTTTTAATGTGTGTATATTTAATTTTATATAGAGATGAGATTAAAAATCTTTATAGAATGAGAAATATAAGGTGAAAAAAGATCTTGTGCTAATTTTAGAATATATACATTAATGAGAGTAGCGTGAAAAAACATTTCTTTAACATAAGGAGATTTATGATATGATGAATCATATTCCTAATATATATCGTGAAATAATAAAAATAAGAGCATTTGAAGAAACTATCCTTGACCTATTTGGGAAGAACAGATTGTCAGGCACCACGCACACATACATCGGCGAAGAAGCGACGGCCGTTTCATTGATGAAATATGTGGGCGATGATGATTATGTTTTCAGCAATCATCGCTGTCATGGGCATTATTTAGCATATGGGGGGTCTCCACGGAAACTGCTTGCCGAAATAATGTCCAAAGAATCTGGTCTTTGCAAGGGGCGTGGAGGGAGTCAGCACATCCATTATAAGAATTTTTTTACAAATGGTGTGCAAGGTGGGATAGTACCGAATGCGTTGGGAGTTGCTTTTGCTAATAAATTAAGCGGTATTAATCATAACACGGTTGTTTTTCTCGGGGATGGAACTTTAGGTCAGGGAGTTGTATATGAGGCTTTCAATATTTCGTCTATTTATAAGATTCCTATTCTATATGTAGTTGAGGATAATGCTTATGCGATGACTACTAGGAGTGAATTTGCAGTAGCAGGTAGCATAAAACAAAGAGTCGAGGGATTTGGAATTACAACTTTTGAAATCAAAAGTACGGATGTTGATGAACTAACGAAGTTTTTTGAAAAAGTTTTTTTATATCTAAATACATACAGGAATCCGGTATGTGCGGTTATTCATAATTATAGATTAGGGGCGCATAGTAAAGGTGATGATTTACGAGATTTAGAAGAAATTAATGTAAATAAGAAAAACGATCCAGTTAATATAATAAGACATAGAATTGGCAGAAATAGGGCTGATGAAATCCATAAAGAATATATAGATGAATTCAGCAGGTATGCGGACGAATTGGAACTGGAACCAAACGCTGAAGTGCTGTCATTTAAACACCAGTTTGAAGTTTGTGCTAAGAATTCCTTTTTGTATTCAGGGCATTGTAGGTGCGTTGAATTATTACAAAGAGCTTTCGGAGAGGCTTTTGCTAATAATAAGAATGTGATATTTTATGGCGAAGATATCAGGGATCCGTATGGAGGAGCATTTAAGGCAACCAAAGGATTGAGTACTGAGTATCCAGACAGGGTGCTTAACATGCCTATAAGCGAAGCTTGTATGGTTGGCATGGCTGTTGGGATGGGGATTGTCGGAAAAATCCCTGTTGTTGAGATGATGTTCGGGGATTTTATTACTCTAGGGTTTGACCAGTTGCTAAATCATGCGTCAAAATATGCATGGGTTTTTCAAGAAGACTTAAAAATTCCGATGATCATCCGCATGCCATCAGGAGGTAAAAGGGGATACGGGCCAACACATAGCCAGTCGTTGGAAAAATTTCTAATTGGTATTCCGCAAATCAGAATTCTTGCGCTTTCCCCTTTCCATGATCCTGCGGTCATTTACCACACATTATTTGAGAATATTGATGAACCGACAATTGTAATTGAAAATAAAAAGATGTATGCGGAGCGTATTGAGTCGACTGCGGATGGAAAATATAAAGATTTCGAAGTTAGAGAATATAATTCATATGGTTATTCTACCTTAGTATTATCTATAGATTTTAATGTAAGACCGGATGCCGTATTGATTACTTATGGCGGAATGGTGAGGGAGACTTTGAATGCAGCGGAAAGGTTAATGATAGAAGATGAATTAACCATTTATGTTGTTGTTCTTTCACAATTGTCACCATTACCGGTGAATGACTTGCGTATTGTATTAAAAGGTAACGAGAAAATTGCTGTGGTAGAAGAAGGTACAGTTACAGGAGGAGTCGGAGCGGAAATATTAGCTGTTTGTATTGAAAACTGTTTATGTAGACAGATGATGAGGATTGCAACTCCAGATATCCCCATTCCGAATGGAATTGTCCTCGAAGACCAGGTTGTTCCGAACGAGGATACAATATATTTAAAAATTAAGGAGTATGCAGATGGAAAATAAGATAGAAATGCCACGGCTGGGTGTAAATGATGACTTTGTTCTCCTTGCCGAGTGGACTGTTGATAATGGGAGCATGGTAGAAAAAGGGCAGACTATTGCATGTATCGAAACAACAAAAGAGGCAAGTGAAATAGTTACTCCATGGGCAGGATTCATTAAAATTACTGAAATAGCAGGGCAGGACATCCAGGTTGGAAAAACTATAGCTATCATTACTGAGAGATTAACTGAAGAAGTTGATACTACTCAAATGCAAGAGGGCAGTCAGGTGCGCATGACTAAAAAGGCTCGTATCATAGCTGAAAAGTATGGAATAAATTTAAAAGATCTGCCTACAGATAGACTGATAAAGGAAAGAGATATTCTCCCTTTAATAAAACTCCCATATTCTATTGAAAATAGTAGAGCAAATAAAATTTTAATATATGGTGGCGGTGGATTTGGTAAGATAGCAGCAGATATTTTAAGACTGCAGCACATATATGAAGTGCTTGGGTTTATTGATAGCAATTATCCAGAAAAAAAAGAAATTCTTTCAATACCTGTCATTGGTAATGATGACAATTTAGAGCAGTTACTTCATGATGGTTATACTAAAATATTCAATGCAGTCGGTTTTCTAAATAAAGGGCATTGGAGAAAAGCACCCTATGAAAAATTAAAGTCATTTGGTTTTGAATTTATAAATGTTATTCATCAATCTTCTATAATCGAACAGAGTGTACAGATAGGAGTCGGAAATTTGATATGCGCTGGGGCAATAATAGGATCTGAAACGCAGATAGGGAATAATTGTATAATTAATGCCGGATCTATAATATCGCATGATTGCATTATTAGCGATAGCTGTCATATTGCTTCTGGTGCTGTGCTTGCTGGAATGGTTATCGTAGGGGAAAATACTTTGATTGGGCAGAACTGTACCATCTATTCTAATGTGAAGATTGGTAAAAATGTTGTGATTCAGAATGGATGTCATATTTTTAAAGATGTGGGTGACGGTGAAGTTGTATTTATGAATACTTGAGAGTTAAAAGTTCCATGTTTAAGAAACCAGCGAATCTATACGAAACTCTGATTCTTCCTCTTGTTGACTCTGAATTATTTGTGTTATATGTAAATGGGGCTCTTTCCCCATAAGCTGAAAAACATATATGGCATGGATAAACCGCGGCTTTTGCAGAGTTCTCTGATTCCTGGAACAACTTTTTTACACCAGGGATGCAACGGCTTTCTTTGGAATGTTTTACCCCGTCTCTAATCAGAACAGACAGGCCGTTTTCCTTATAAGCAAGACCACGAATAACGGATGTGACACCAAGTTTATTAGAACGGAGCATCAGGCCAAGTGTAGTTGTAACAAGCCAGTGGAACATAGCTTTTCTGGAGAAACAGGATTCAAAAGAACACAAAAATTTGGCGAGAAGACTTAACATGGCATATGGTCAGCTACCAGATAATGTATAAAATCATACAAGATAATCCTTTCTGGTGGTTCGTATCTATCTATAGTGTGGTAACTTAAAGATGCCATAAATCCACACGAAGGGGTTATCTTTTTTATTGAAAACTTTTAACTCTCAAGTCTATATCAATAGACACATGTTTATGAAATCAATCTCAGACTTTCCAGCACTATAGGATTCAGACATTTGAATCGATTACCGGTTGGATAAGTAGAATTTGGAATTTGATACTAGCGATATTTCAATTTCTGAAGGAGAATAAAAATGAGTTCATTTAACAATTCAACACTACTAATCACAGGAGGCACCGGCTCCTTCGGACACACAGTCCTAAAGCATTTCCTGCACACCAACATAGCAGAAATCAGAATCTTCAGCCGTGACGAAAAAAAGCAGGACGACATGCGGCATGATTTACAGACATACCACCCGGACGCCGCAAAAAAAGTAAAGTTTTACATAGGAAACGTCCGCGACCCGCAATCCGTCCACGACGCCATGGTGGGAGTGGACTACGTTTTCCATGCCGCAGCCCTGAAACAGGTTCCAAGCTGTGAATTTTTCCCCATGGAGGCGGTGCAGACCAATGTGGAAGGCACCAACAACGTCCTTCACGCCGCAGTGGAAGCAAGGGTAAAGCGGGTGGTATGCCTCAGCACTGACAAGGCTGCGTACCCCATCAACGCCATGGGAACCAGCAAGGCTATGATGGAGCACGTAGTGCGGGCCAATGCCAGAGTGGCTGCGGAGAGAGGGGACACGGTGATCTGCTGTACAAGATATGGAAATGTGATGTGTTCAAGGGGATCGGTGATCCCCCTTTTTATTGACCAAATTAAAAGTGGAAATCCCATCACAGTCACAAACCCGGATATGACCCGGTTTCTCATGAATCTGGACGAGGCGGTTGATCTGGTTACTTTCGCTTTTGAACATGCAAATCCGGGGGATTTATTTATTCAGAAGGCGGATGCTTCCACTATCGGCGTGCTGGCAAAGGCAGTGCAGCGGCTGTTTGGTGATACGGGAACACATATTATCGGAACCCGCCACGGCGAAAAATTGTACGAGACTCTCATGACGAAAGAAGAACGCCTCCGCTCGGAGGATATGGGGAATTATTACCGGGTGTCGGCGGACAGCAGGGATCTGAATTATGATAAATATTTCATTGACGGCCAGGTCACAACGGAAGCGGATGAGGCGTACACCAGCCACAATACCCAGCTTCTGGATGTGGACGGCACGGTGGAGAAAATCTTGACAACGGACTATGTACAGGAACAGCTGAAGGCGGTGGGAAGGTGAAAATTCTTGTAACGGGAAGCAGAGGCTTCGTGGGAAAAAATCTGGTGGAGAATTTGAAGAATATCCGTGATGGAAAAGACCGGAGCAGACCGGGGCTGGCCATTACGGATATTTTTGAGTACGATGTGGACACAGAAGCCTCAGTTCTGGAAAAAGCCTGTGCAGAGGCAGATTTTGTGTTTCACCTGGCAGGGGTGAACCGTCCGGAGAATCCGGCAGATTTCATGAAAGGGAATTTTGGCTCTGCGGATACACTGCTGAATCTGCTGAAATCCCATCAGAATACCTGTCCGGTGATGCTTTCCAGCTCTGCCCAGGCATCCCTTACCGGGCGTTTTGCCGGTTCCGAATATGGGAAGAGCAAGCTGGCAGGGGAGGAATTATTTTTCCAATATACCAGAACCACAGGAGCCAGGGTTTTGGTGTACCGTTTTCCCAATCTATTCGGAAAATGGTGCAGGCCCAATTATAATTCCGCGGTGGCCACGTTCTGCCACGCAGTGGCCAATGATCTGGAATATACGGTAAATGACCCTTCCACAAAGCTGGAGCTTCTTTATATTGATGATTTGATTACGGAGATGCTTGACGCATTGGAGGGAAAGGAGCATCGCTGTGAATATGAGGGCCTGTCCCCGGTACCGGATATTTCCGGACAATACTGCTATGTCCCGGTGGTTTATCATGCGTCGCTGGGCGAGATTGTAGATTTGCTCCAGTCTTTCAAGTCCATGCCGGAGACTTTGCTTATGCCGGAGATTCCCCAGGATTCTTTTGCAAAGAAGCTGTACAGTACGTATTTGTCCTATCTTCCGGCGGATAAGATTTCTTATGGATTCCAGCCGAATATTGACCAGCGGGGGAATTTTACGGAATTAATCAAGACTGCCGGCTGCGGCCAAGTCAGCATCAATGTGGCGAAACCTGGCATTACCAGAGGGCAGCACTGGCACAATAGCAAATGGGAGATTTTCATTGTGGTCAGCGGCCACGGGCTGATTCAGCAGAGGAAAATAGGGGTTGACCCGGAAACGGGAAACCCGTATTCTGTACACAGCTTTGAAGTGTCCGGAGATCACATGCGGGCGGTTCAGATGCTGCCGGGGTATACCCACAGTATCAGCAATCTTTCCCACACGGAAAATCTGGTCACGGTGATGTGGGCAAATGAGCAGTTTGACAGCGGGCACCCGGACACTTTTTATGAACCTGTGGAGATAGAGAAATGAGCGCATATTTTGACAATGTAAAATGGAAAGAAAATGGGAAAATCAAGCTGCTGATCATTGTGGGAACCAGGCCGGAGATTATCCGCCTGTCGGCGGTCATTCATAAATGCCGTATGTATTTTGACACGATTCTTGCCCATACGGGACAGAATTATGATTATAATTTAAACGGCGTATTTTTCAAAGACCTGGGACTGGCAGACCCGGATGTGTATCTGGATGCGGTGGGGAATGACCTGGGAGAGACTATGGGGAATATCATTGCATCTTCCTATCAGCTTATGGCCCGCATCCAGCCGGAGGCGGTGCTGGTTCTGGGGGATACCAACAGCTGTCTATCTGTGATCGGGGCGAAACGCCTTCACATTCCCATTTTTCATTTGGAGGCGGGAAACCGCTGCAAAGACGAATGCCTTCCGGAGGAGACTAACCGGAGGATTGTGGATATTATTTCCGATGTGAATCTGGCGTATTCGGAGCACGCACGCCGGTATCTGGCAGAGTGCGGACTGCCAAAGGAGCGCACCTATGTCACAGGCAGTCCCATGGCGGAGGTGCTGGAGAAGAATCTTCCGTCTATTCTGCATTCGGATATCCATGAGAGAATCTCGGCGGAAACCGGGGGCAGGATTGAGAAGGGGCGCTATATTCTGCTGTCGGCCCACCGGGAAGAAAATATTGATACAAAAAAGAATTTTACCAGCCTTTTTACCGCAGTCAATGCCATGGCTGAGAAGTATGATATGCCTGTGCTGTACTCCTGTCATCCCAGGAGCAGAAAACGGCTGGAGAGCAGCGGATTTGTGCTGGATTCACGGGTGATTGCCCATGAGCCTATGGGTTTTCATGATTATAACTGCCTGCAGGTGAATGCCTATGCGGTGGTGTCTGATTCCGGCACCCTTCCCGAGGAGAGCAGTTATTTTACTTCAATTCATATGCCTTTTCCCGCGGTGTGTATCAGAACCAGTACGGAAAGGCCGGAGGCGCTGGATAAGGCTTGTTTTATTTTGTCGGGGATTGGGACACAGGGACTGCTGCAGTCGGTGGAACTGGCGGTTTCCATGAATGAGAATGGGGACTTTGGGACGCCTGTTCCTGATTATGTAGATACCAATGTGAGTATGAAAGTAGTGAAGATTATCCAGTCATACAAGGATACGGTGGATCGGTTTGTGTGGCGGAAAAAGTTGTAGATATTTGTAAACGAATAATTGAACTTTCAGTGCGTCATTGGGCGTACACACAAAAAAGTACGGCCAGGATCCCTTTTTGAGATTCCTGGCCTATGTTTTTTATGCGGCTATTCTGTTTTCAATTTTTTCACTTTGTCAAGAGGAAGACCGACATACTCTGCAGTCTTCTCACACGTCAAGATTCTATCTGCCAGCAGCTCAATTTTGCAAATGCCTGTGACACAATATTCTTCCTTCTGTCATGTATTTCAACATGGTTAAAACAAATCACTATGTGTTCCAGTCCTGGTTAATGATAGTGTAAGTATATTTTGCTCAATTTTGTATATGAGCAGCCAGTCAGGAGTGATGTGGCATTCCCTGTGGCCTGTGTAATTCCCTGATAAATTATGGTCTTTGTATTTGGGCGGAAGCGGCTCTTCACTACATAAGATAGACAGCACATCTTGTAACAGCTGGGGGTTGTAACCGCGCTTAATGATAGTTTTGTAGTCTTTCTTAAATTTGGCAGAGTATCTTACGTCAAGCATTTAAGTCCTCCATTAGTTCGGCAATGCTGTGAAATGTTTTGCTGAGATTTCTGCCGTGATTTACATCATCAATAGCAGCCAGGGTTTCAGCATTGGGGATGTCAAGAGAAATCTCAAAAGGTATTTTCTGCTGGCGGACCATAGTTTTTGCAAAAATATTGATGGCAGCGGACATGTTGAGTCCAAGTTCACTGCAGAGATGGTCAAATTGCCGTTTTAGGGTTTCATCCATCCGTATATTGACATTTGTTTGAGCCATAAATTTGTACCTCGCTTATTTTTTGTATATATATTGTATCGAAATTTATTTACATAGTCAATAAGGAGGTGATTACTTTCTCTGCCACACCTCCTGATTTTAAAAGCCGGGAATCAATGTATTTATGATTCCCGGCATCCTGCTGTTTTAGGAGCTATCTTTCTTATGAAATTATGTCTTTAAAATCAATCCAAAAATCATCATAAATATTCACTTTTATTCTGTCCTGGAAAGTGTATGCCTGAACATCAAGGCAGCTATTTTCAAAAAAATATACAAAACTTGTCTGTGTTAATAGGTTTACAATCCAATATTCACGGACTCCGGCGTCAGCGTACATATGGAGCTTGCGTATATAATCATGGCTGGCGGTGCTGGAAGAGATAATTTCTATAATCCAGTCCGGCGCGCCGGTACAGCCCCGGTCTGTAAGCTTATTTGGGTCACAGATAACACTTATGTCTTCTGTGAAGATTTTAGATTCTGCTAATACCTGTGACATAATATCATTCCTTTCTACAACTCCTCACTTCAATTTCATCCCTCTCACGTAGATTTCAACCGCTTCTTTCTCTTTATCCGTCAAAGATTCCCATATTCTTAACACTTTCTTTTGTTCTGCAGATAATTCCAGTTTTCCTATATCGTCAGAGAAAAATTGTGGCAGCGTGATCCCCAATCCCTCACAAATTCTGTTCAGTGTGTAAAAAGTAGGTATACTTCCCCTTCTCATCAGATTCGATAAAGATGACTGGCTGATACCCGTCTTTTTAGACAGCGCATACATGGACATCTGCTTTTTATCGCAGAGTTCCTTTATCCGGTTCGCAATATACTTCTCTTCTATCAAGCAATCTACCCCTCACTTCCGATATATACTGCTTTCATTTTACCCGGTATTACCTGATATTATCAGGTTTTAAAATGAGAAGTATATTACTTCATAAATGAGTAGTATTGAATGAAAAAAATAAGCGTATTGACAAATACTCTTTTATAGGTTCTTCTTCATTTTGTTATACAGATACTCAATTACTTCCTGCGGTGTGGGACGTTCCCCATGAAAAGGCACTTTTGCCCACTCTGCTCTTACCGCCGTGTCAGGATGGTCAAATCCCGAATTGATAGCAATTTGGATTTCTTTTTCTACCTCTTTTGGGCTTATGCCCTCTGCTTTTCCGATGGCATTCATCACTTTATTAAAGTTTCTTTTTCTCATAGCTTTGTACTTTTCCTCCTGTCAATTGCAATTATACAGGCATTTTACATTGGAAGCAATACCATTTCACTTGATTTTAGGTCTTGAACTGATTACAGATTCCCCTTGTCTTTATAATCATTACGATATATAATATAAAGCATAGAAAGATACTGGGAGGTGTTAATGTGGCAACAAAAGCTTTGAATTTCAAAATGGAAGAAACAGAAATCCTTGATATGCGGAAAGTTGCTTCTGTATTTAATATGACACTTACGGATGTGGTTCGCGAGGCAGTCAAAGAATATATAGAGAAAATGAAAAAAGACCCTTTCTATCGCTTGACAGTCAATGTGGAAGACGCATCTGCTGAGGAGTCTGCTGAAATTTTGACTGAGATTGATCGTCTTACTGATGATGATCTCAGTATTGCTTCTGAAAAGCAGATAACTATATAATCTGGAGGTAAAAGTGAAAGGGAGTTTCTCTTACAGTATTAAATATACAAAGGCAGCTGAGAAGTTTTTTCGAAATCATGAGGACGTAAGGAGACAGTATGAATCTGCCGCAGCTGAGATTCTGGTGGGTGATCACCCGGAAACGGTTGATGTGAAAAGGATTAAGGGAAAGCGGAGTGATTATTACAGAATTCGTTTGGGCGGCTGGCGTGTGGTGTATACTCTGATCAATGGTGAGATTGTGGTCATCACCGTGCTTCTTGCTGAACTGCGGGGAGACGTTTACAAAAAATGAGAGGTTTTACTTAAAATATGTCGAAAATATTTAACACAATCGCAGCGCGTATGCCGGAATATCATTATATGGTGGACTTATCCCAGCGGCTGGAAGAAGTTAAGAAAATGGTGGATGCCTGCCATCTGGATAGAGGGTATCTGCTCAGCTATAATTTTAATAAGAATAAGAAAACCGGCCTTTGCCGCATCCAAATTGGCCGCAGGGAACTGGTGGAGGTTGTGGTGTAAGTGGGACAGCAGACAGCTGGGAAACAGTAAGGTTTGTTATAAAAGAAAGGGAAAGCCATGAAAACATTCAACACAACAGGTGTATGCATCCCTGACAGGCATTATATGGTTGATCTTAGCAGCCGCATGGAACAGATGAAGGCCATGGTGGATTCCGGGAAATACTTTACTGTCAACAGGGCACGCCAGTATGGAAAGACCACCACACTGACTGCCCTTGCCCGCTATCTGGAAAATGATTACGCCATTTTAAGCCTGGATTTTCAGGGAATCGGGGGTTCGGGATTCCAGTCGGAAGAGAAATTTGTCAAAGCCTTCTGCCGCCAGCTCCATATGAAAGCAGAAAGGGCTGGAATGCCTAGTAAAATTGTGGATGAGATTGATGAATATATCAGGAGGAGGGAAGGACAGGCGGCATTGGATGAACTTTTTATGACTCTCGCCGCATGGTGCCAATCTTCTGAAAAGCCGGTGGTCATGTTTATCGATGAAGTGGATACGGCGGCCAATAATCAGGTTTTCCTTGATTTCCTGGCGCAGTTAAGGCTTCAGTATATAGAACGGGAGAGAGATTTGAATTATCGGACTTTTCAGTCTGTTGTTCTGGCCGGTGTAACGGATGTGAAAAATCTTAAGTGGAAACTGAATCCAGAAGGTACTCACAAGTTCAACAGTCCCTGGAACATTGCCGCTGATTTCAAAATTGACATGAGGCTGACTGCAGAGGGAATAGGGGGAATGCTTGCCGAGTACGGGCTTGACCATCATACAGGAATGGATGTGTCTGTTACCGCGCAGGAGATTTATGACTATACAGACGGTTATCCCTTTCTTGTCAGCAGAATCTGCCAGCTGATTGATGAGAAAACGGCAGGAGGCAGACAGCCTGGGAAAGAGGGGGCTTTATGGACACAGGATGGAATCAGCGAGGCCGTGGGGTGTATTTTAATGGAAAAGAACACTCTGTTTGAATCCCTGATGGGGAAGGTGCATGACCTTCCGGAACTGAACCAGATGCTTCAGAGAATCCTTTTCTCAGGGGAAATGATTGCGTATAATCCGGACGACGCAGTCATTGACGAAGCTGAGATGTACGGATTTGTGAAAAATGAACAGGGGTTTGTGAAAGTGGCCAACCGGATTTTTGAGACCCGTCTGTATAATTTTTTCATAAAGTCTTATGAGGCCCAGTATATTTCCCTGTGCAGGGCCGGCACAGAGGGGCGGAGCCGTTTTGTGAAAGATGGCCGCCTGGATATGGAGGGGATACTGGAATGGTATGCAGTCAGTTTTCACGACATTTATGGGGACAAGTATGAGGTGTTGGACGAGGCGGAAGGCCGCAGGAGGTTTCTGTTGTTTCTCAAACCGCTGATTAATGGGACAGGAAATTATTATATTGAAGCGGAAACCCGCAGTCATGAGCGGATGGATCTGGTGATTGATTATCTGGGAGAGCGGTTTGTGATTGAGCTGAAAATCTGGAGGGGCGGCGCCTATCACCAGCGGGGCCGGAGGCAGCTTGCCGGTTATCTGGATGCCTGCCATCTGGATAGAGGGTATCTGCTCAGCTATAATTTTAATAAGAATAAGAAAACCGGCCTTTGCCGTATCCAAATTGGCGGCAGAGAACTGGTGGAAGTTGTAGTATAGTAACATAAAAAGCTGCAGAGTCTGGATGTGGATTTTCCTTGGGAACATACGTAAACCCCGGCAACAGTGCTTTTACCGGAATATTGAACGATCAATATGTGGATAAAACGGGTCTGATCGGCCTGATTAATAAAACCATTGAGACACCCAGAAGACTTACCTGTATCAGCAGGCCGCGGAGATTCGGCAAATCATTTGCGGCGCAGATGCTCTGTGCCTATTATGACAGGAGCTGTGATTCTTCGAAACTGTTCAGGGGGAAAGATATCAGCAGAGACGAAAGCTATGAACAGTATTTGAACCAATATAATGTGATCTATGTTGATATGACATATATCAAGCCATTTACAGATAATTTTAAGACCATAGTCCCTTATTTAAGCGCAAAGATTACGGAGGAATTGAAGACAGCGTATCTGGAAGCTTCTGTGAGCGATGAGCTTCCGGCAGTTATGATCCATGCGGCTGAGGTTTCCGGTAGCAAATTTGTCATGATCATTGATGAGTGGGATGCGCCCATTCGGGAAAATCCGGAGGTCCAGTGGGAGTATCTGGAATTCCTGCGCAGTCTGTTCAAGAGCAGCGGGACGACGGCGAAAATATTTGCGGCGGCCTATATGACCGGCATTCTTCCTATTAAAAAATGGGTATCAGTCAGCTATCTCTGATTTCAGAGAGTACACGATGATTAAACCCAGGAAATTTGCCAGGTCTGTCCGCTGTCTGGAGCAGCAGGAATATTTCACCAGTTTCGTTTCAGTTTAGATTTCTCTGTTAAAATTTCTGGCAGGTATAGAAAACTGAAATATAATGATTGGAGGTCATAAATGATATGCTGCAGATTGTAACAGATACCGCATCCGATCTTACTGTGGGCCAGGCAGAGGATATGAACATCCGCCTCGTACCCCTTACGATTACCTTTGAAGACGGGGAGTGTCCCCAGGAGCGGGATGAGGATTTTGATGTTTTCTATAGGCGGCTGAAACAGTCAGACTCTCTGCCCAAGACAAGCTGTCCGTCTCCGGAGCTGTACCTGGAGATTTTTGAGAAAGCCAGGCAGGCGGGGGATGATGTGCTGGTGCTTACATTATCCGGGGGCCTGAGCGGAACGGTGGAGTCGGCGCGGGTGGCCAGGGAACTGTCCGGGTATGAGAGGATTTTTATTGTGGATACCCATCAGGCGATTATGGCCCAGAGAATGGCTGTGGAATACGCGGTTAAGCTCCGCGAAGAGGGGGCAGGTGCAGAAGAAATTGCCCAAAAGATCGAGGAAATGAGAGACCAGATTGTGGTCTGCGGAGTGGTGGATACACTGGTCTATCTGAAAATGGGCGGAAGAATTCCGGCGGGGCTGGCTGTTATCGGGGAAGCTCTGCATATTAAGCCGGTGATTGTCCTGGAGGATACGATTCTGAAGACTATGGCAAAGGTGAGGGGAAGGAAAGCGGGAATTGATAAGTTGTATGCCAGGATAGAAAATGATGGCATAGACCCTGATTTTCCTGTGTACTTTGGGTATACCTCTAACCGCAGGATTATGGAAGATTTTATGGGGGAGACAGAAAAGAAGTTTCATCTGGAGGGACGGTGCCGTCTTTATCCCATCGGCGGGATTATCGGCACCCACTGCGGTACGGACTGCATTGCGGTTTCCTATAAGAAGCGGGAAAATGGTGGGGGCATATGATTCATATTCTGGTTGTGGATGATGATAAAAATACCAGGCGGCTGTTGAAGGCTGTGCTTGAGAGTGAAATGTACACGGTACATACAGCCGAAAACGGGGAAGATGCCCTGGCGGTAATGGACAGGGAGCATATTGACCTTGCGGTGCTGGATGTGATGATGCCAAAAATGGATGGCTATGAATTCACGAAACTGCTGCGTGAGAACCAGAATAATCTGCCGATTCTCATGATTTCCGCCAGACAGCTTCCCAGGGACAAGCATAAAGGGTTTCTTGTGGGAACTGACGATTATATGACAAAGCCCATCGACGAAGAGGAAATGCTGCTGCGCATCAAGGCGCTTTTGCGCAGGGCACAGATTGTCAATGAACGGAAAATCGTCATAGGTGATGTGGTTTTAGATTATGATTCTTTTACGGTGAAAAAGCCGGGGCAGATGCAGGAGCTTCCCCAGAAAGAATTTATGCTGTTATATAAACTTTTGTCCTATCCCGGAAAAATTTTTACCCGGATTCAGCTGATGGATGAAATCTGGGGTGCACAAAGTGAGACTGGCTGGGAGACGGTTACTGTTCACATCGGCCGGCTGCGCAGGCGTTTTGAAGACTGGGAGGAATTTAAAATTGAGTCTGTGAGAGGGCTGGGATATAAGGCGGTAAAATGCGGTTGAAAAGACAGGGCCAAAAGACAGGGATTGGATTAAATTTTGCTATTTCCCTGGCTGTTTTCTGTATTCAGTTTATCACTATTTTTATGAGTGCGGTTTTTACGTATCTGCTGATACAGCTGGGGGTTATATCAGCGGGCGGTGATACAGAGCTTTCCATGGGCCATATTATTCTCTTTATGGTTGTGATCAGCAATGCCATTGGCTCTATGGTGGCATTTGTGGCTATCCGGATTCCGCTGAAATTTGTGAGCCATATTATCCATCAGATTAACCGTCTGGCATCCGGGGATTTTCAGGCCAGGCTGCATTTTAATTCCGCGGTATCCCGGCATCCGTCTTTTGCGGAGCTCTCGGAAAGTTTTAATAAAATGGCGGAGGAATTGGGGAATACGGAAGTTCTGCGCAGTGATTTTATCAATAATTTTTCACACGAATTTAAGACTCCTATTGTTTCCATCGCGGGTTTTGCCAAATTGCTGAAAAGGGGGAATCTCACGGAGGAGCAGAAAAAAGAGTATCTGGATGTGATTGAGGAAGAGTCTCTGCGGCTTTCCTATATGGCCACCAATGTGCTGAGTCTCACCCAGGTGGAGAATCAGACGATTTTGACAGATGTGTCCAGGTTCAATCTTTCCGAACAGCTGCGCTCCTGCATTTTGCTGCTGGTGGATAAGTGGGAGAAAAAGGAATTGGATTTTGAGGTGGAGTTCGGCGAATATATGATCTCTGCCAATGAGGAACTGCTCAAGCAGGTGTGGATCAATCTGATCGACAATGCCATTAAATTTTCACCAAACGGCGGAGTGATTGAGATTGATATAGAAGACCAGGCAGACCAGGTGTCTGTTTCTGTGGCCAATTCAGGGGAGGAGATATCCCTGGAAAACCAGAAGCGGATATTTAATAAATTTTATCAGGCCGACGGTTCCCATTCCATTGAGGGAAATGGGATTGGACTTGCGGTGGTGAAACGGGTGGTGGATCTGCACAGCGGGAGAGTGGCGGTGCACAGTGAGCATAATATAACGGCCTTTACTGTGATGCTGCCTAAGAATTTGAGAAACAGCTAAAACAAAACAGAGGATTTGTATATGGAAAAAAAGGACAGGGATATTTCCTGGAAAAATTGTTTTCGGGCGGCATTTAGTGTTTTCGTTCTCTTTGTATGTATTTCCGGCTGGAAATATGTTGTGAAGTTTTCCGGAATGATGTTTCAGGCGGTTTGGCCGATTATTCTGGGAATTGTAATGGGATATATTCTGAATATTCTGATGAACTTTTACGAACGGCATTATTTTCCAAAGAAGATTCATGAAAAGAAGTTTCAGAAAAGCCGCAGACCGGTGTGTCTGGCCGCCTCTTTCGTGACGCTGATTGTTATTTTGGTATGGCTGACAGGAACTGTGATTCCGGAGCTGGTATCCTGTGTGAAGTTTCTCACTGCGGAAATTCCCCCTGCCATAGAGGGAATGTTTACCAGTGAGTGGATGAATGAGGTCTTTCCAGAGGATGTTTTGTATCAGTTATCCTCCATGGACCTGATGGAGCATGTCCTGAAAATTGTTCAGAAGATCACCAGCAGTCTGGGGGACGCGGCCAATGTGGTCATCAATGCTGTTTCCTCAACGATTTCTATTATTGTAAATGTGTTTATCGGGACAGTCTTCTCGATTTATCTGCTGTCTGGGAAAGAGAAGATCAAAGAGCAGTCCCTGCGGGTGATGGGGCATTATCTGCCGGAAAAATGGAGTGAAAAGATTTTGTACGGATTGTCCGTACTGAATGATTCCTTTCGCAAGTATATTGTAGGCCAGTGTACAGAGGCGTTGATACTTGGTGTTCTGTGCTTTGCCGGGATGGTGGTTCTCCGGTTCCCTTATGCGGGTATGATCGGAACCCTCATTGGATTTACGGCGCTGATTCCCATAGCCGGAGCCTATATCGGAGCCGGTGTGGGCGCCATTATGATTTTGACGGTATCGCCTCTGAAAGCTGTTTTGTTCCTGGTATTCATTGTTGTTCTCCAGCAGCTGGAAGGAAATCTGATTTATCCCAGGGTGGTGGGAAAATCCATTGGACTTCCGGCACTCTGGGTGCTGGCGGCTGTGACAATCGGCGGAAAGCTGTGGGGGATTGTGGGCATGATGATCGGAGTGCCCATTGTGGCGGCAGTTTACCGGCTGGTGTGTGAGGATATGGAGCGGCGGGAGAGGTGTTCTCACTAAGTATATGGGTATTTATGAACTATTTTACAATAAGTTTTCAATTCATATCCCAGTACGCTGGCCAGGATGAGAAGTATCATCATTTTGCCCGCCTGAGACAGGAGGCGTTCCTGCAAACAGTTTCATACGGTCACGCCTTGCCGCGCAGACCAGGGTCAATCCATACTGCCCGGCCAGCGTTACCGCTTCTCTGGAAGGTGAGGCTTTGCTTGCCAGAATCGGAATTCCGGCGCGGATTGCTTTGACTGCCATATCTGTGGGAACCCGGCCGCTGGAGTAGACGATACATTTATGCAGGTCTATGTTCTGCCGCAGGGCGAAGCCGATTGCTTTGTCCATGGCGTTGTGCCGTCCAATGTCTTCGCATTGAAAAAGCAGGCTGTCTCCCTGTGCCAGAAAGCAGCTGTGAGTGGCCCAGGTTTTTTGGTGTAGAGGCATGCCGTCGGAAAAGCGGTCTGCCAGCGCAAACACCTGGGAGGCGTTCCAGGGGATGGGGGAAACTGGGCGGATGGGCTCCTGGCTCTGGAACCAGCCGTTTAAAATATGATTTCCTGTACAGCAGGATGGGGTGATTTCCACATAATCTTCTGATTCATTTCTTTTGGTTTCTGTCAAAATAACCTTTGCCCTTGTGCCGTATTCACAGATATAAATCTGCTTTACCTGGTCTGTGGAATGGATGATACCCTCAGTCAGCAGGCGGCCCAGAACCAGTTCTGTCAGAAACTCCGGGATGGCAATCAGCTTCATGGTCAGCTGGTCATTGATGTAAACTTCCAGTAAGTGTTCTTTTAAAACAGGTTCAGATTCCTTTTTACAAGTTCCATCCCGTCCTATGTACTGATAGGGGGTGGATTCTAATAATGTCAGATCTCGATATTGCTCATTGATGTGCATTTTATTCCTCCGAAAGCGTTTTCCAATGGATGCCTGCCCTGCGGAACTGTTCAAAAACAACTTTTTATATTGCTTGTCTTTTTCTACGACAGCACCCCTCAAAAATCAGTTACATAGCCCGCTATGCGCCTGATTTTTGAGGGCCGCTCTCGAAGAAAAATCCTGCGCACTATTTAAAAGTTATTTCTTAACAGTTCCATAGGGCCTTGAACAGTTACAGTTTGACAAATAAACGATACATATGTAAAATATGAAAGGCAGTATATTCAGCTTGTAATACATATGTCCCTATACAATGTGTCTATTATATAAGTCTTTCATGAAAAAATCAAGTGCGCCGTCCAGAGAGCACAGGGACTTCAGGAGGAGAACGGCCATGAAAAAGAAGGCATTTAAGGCGGCTCTGCCATATACATTACCTATCTGCGCAGGCTTTTTGTTTCTCGGAATGTCTTATGGGTTCCTGATGAGAAGCAAAGGGTTTTCTTTTTTCTATCCGCTGTTGATGAGTTTATTTATTTTTGCCGGGTCCATGGAGTTTGTCACGGTTAATTTACTGTTATCCGCCTTCCAGCCTCTCCATGCCTTTTTCCTGGCATTGATGGTAAATGCCCGCCATTTGTTTTACGGTATTTCCATGCTGGAGAAGTATAAAAATACAGGCTGGAAAAAGCCATATCTGATTTTTGGAATGTGTGATGAATCTTTTACGATTAACTGCGCTGTCACACCGCCTGAGGATGTGGACAGGGGATGGTTTATGTTTTTTGTAACACTGCTCAATCAGATTTACTGGGTGTCCGGTGCGGTGCTGGGAGCGCTTCTGGGATCTGTAATCCGCTTTAATACTACAGGTATTGAATTTGTGATGACCGCCTTATTTGTGGTTATGTTTATGAATCAATGGGAGGAGACAAATCAGCACCGTTCTGCGCTGACGGGGGTGGGATGTTCCCTGCTGTGTCTGCTGGTTTTTGGAAGTGAAAGTTTTATCGTTCCGGCGATGGCGCTTATTATTTTATGTTTTCTGCTGGATAGAAAAAGAGGGGGGAAGGAAGCGTAATGACGGTGATTCAAAGTATTATTATCATTCTTGCTGTGGTGCTGGGGACTATGGTGACAAGATTTCTGCCGTTCTTAATCTTCCCGGAGGGAAAAACACCGCCGCCTTTTATTACATACCTGGGAACGGTTCTGCCGTATGCGGTGATTGGACTGCTGGTGGTATACTGCCTGAAGGATGCGGTGTTCAGCTCTTTTCACGGTCTGCCGGAGGCCATCGCTGTTTTGTTTATTGTTGTTATTCACAAATGGAAGAAGAATACGCTTTTTAGCATTGGGGCCGGAACGGTTTTGTACATGGTGCTGGTTCAGACGTGTTTTCGGTGATTTGATTTTGTTCATGAATTTCTTTCAGATCATCAATAGCCATCTCAACATCAAAAGTATGAAAGCCAAGCCAGCATTCGTTCATGGTTTTTGCATCAGCAATTTTGTATATCTCACGGCTCCCTTCATTTGTGTAATAATGCCAATAACGATAAATGTATCCGGTCCAGTACATTACTTCAATAGAATAGGTAATGCCGGCTTTTTTAAGACCGTGTACTTCGTCGTTTAGTTCTTCAAGAATATATTCTTCACCCGCCCATTGTAAACGGTCATAAACGTCGTCAAGAGCGGCAGCGGCTCTGCTGTTCATAAAATTTTCTATAAAAAGCGGGCAGTCATATCCGCTTTTTTGAGCAAGTTCAAATAACCGGCCCTGTATGTCGCAGAGCTGGCGTTTTTCAAGGGGGAGAGTTTTCATTTTATTCACCTGCCTTTCATGATTTCATCAAAGAAACGGCCTTCCCGGCGGTACTTTCGACAGATTTCATCTGCCATCCGAATACCTTTTGTACGGTTTGCTTCACTTTGCTGTTTTAGTTTATCCCGGTCATCTTCAGATAGAACTTGTTCGTTAAGGATTTTTATTTTTTTACAGGCTTTTTGTGTCAAAGCGGTATATTGTCTGCCAAGTTTCAATGCTGACAGGCTGTTGATCAGCGCGAGATCAGTAATCTCTCCGTTAAAGAAGCGGTCCAGAACCACGAACATTCTATCGTTTGCAATGGAACCGATAATCATATCACAATTATCGGTTAAAGCAGAAAATTTATTATAAATTATTGAGTTTTTTGCAAATTCCATTTTTCCGCGATTATATGCAATTAACAGTGCCCAATCCAGTCCTGCTTTCATATCGAGAATCTTGAGATTTGATAAATCCACACTTAATGTATACATTTTGGCGCTGGGATAATTACAGATTAAAGTAAGGGGCTGGAGCCGGTCTGTGCCCATATAAAAACCTTTGCCAAAATCGCAGTGCCTGCGGCTTATCGGCGCAATAGCACCGTGAATTCCCGACTTTGAGCCATGATAAAGAGTTACAATACTTTTAAAGCTTTTCATAATTACCTTTCTGTGTTAAGAAATATAACATGTGAATGCTCCGATTATAACATGTGATAGTACGAAAGACAATACACTCAGGACATTTCCTGCCGTTCCTTACATGTAATTTGACAAATAAACAATACGTATATAGAATATGAAAGGCAGTTTTGAGAGTCTCTTTACAAAAACAGGCGCATAGCGGGCTATGTAACTTATGGAGGATAAATATGGACTACATTCCAGCGAAAACCATTGTGACAAAAACAAAGGCCCCGTCAAAATGGTTTGGGATTGATTACAATATGAATATTTACAAGGGCTGCTGCCACGGCTGTATCTATTGTGACAGCCGTTCAGACTGTTATGGAGTGGAGCACTTTGACAGGGTGCGGGCAAAAGAGGATGCCCTGCGGATTATCCGGGACGACCTGCGCAGGAAGACCAGGAGCGGAGTGGTGGGAACCGGCGCTATGAGTGATCCTTATAATCCTTTTGAGCGGGAGCTTCTGCTTTCCCGCCATGCATTGGAATTATGCGATGCTTTTGGATTTGGCACAGCCATTGCGACGAAAAGTGACCTGCTGGTGCGGGATATGGATGTTCTGCAGAGCATTGCCAGGTATTCTCCCGTACTGTTGAAGATTACCGTGACAACCGCTGATGATCACCTGGCGGCAAAGATCGAACCTGGTGTTTCCAGTCCATCCCAGAGGCTGGCCATGATTGGGAAGCTGAGCCGGGCAGGGCTTTATACAGGCATCCTGCTCATGCCGGTTCTGCCATTTATTGAGGATAATCAGGAGAATGTGGGAGAGATTATCCGCAGGGCAGAAGATGCCGGAGCCAGATTTATCTATCCGGCATTTGGCATGACCCTGCGGGGAAATCAAAGGGCCTGGTATTATCAGAAGCTGGAAGAATTATTTCCCGGAGAAGGGCTGGCAGCAGCTTATGGGAAGAAATACGGGGAATCCTATCAATGTGTCAGCCCCCGGGCGAAAAAACTGTGGGAGTACTTTGCTTCCCAATGCGAAAAAAGGCAGATTGCATACCGCATGGCGGATATTATCAGTCAGTATAAGCGTCCTTACAGGACACAGCAGATGTCACTGCCGTTTTTGTAAAGCATGGGCAGCAGTTCTTTAATGGTCCATGCCGCAGGCCGCCGCTGATTTAACCAGACACTGGTCATTGGTTACTGTGTCATAGAACCGGAAGCCGCCGGAGAAATTGTAGACATCGTAACCGTTTCCGGCCAGAATCCGTGCTGCGATATAGCTTCTGAGGCCGCTCTGGCAGATCACATAGACGGGACTGTCTTTTTCGATTTCCTCCAGCTTTTCCCGGAGCTCGTCCACAGGAATATTTTTGAAGCCTTCCATATGTCCACGGCTGTATTCCGCTTTTGTTCTCACATCCAGTAAAGTCACATTATCTTTTTTGCACACGTCTGGTACATCTTCCAGGAACCACTGTTTCAGAATTCCCCGGGCAATATTGTCAATCATAAAACCTGCCATATTTACAGGATCTTTGGCAGAGGAATAGGGCGGTGCATAGGCCAGGTCCAGGTCTTTTAACTGAGCAGCCGTCATCCCTGCATGAATGGCTGTGGACAGCACGTCAATGCGCTTGTCTACTCCTTCATAGCCCACAATCTGCGCACCCAGAAGGCGGTATGTCTCCTTTTCGAACACTACTTTCATTGTCATCAGCCTGCCGCCGGGATAATAACCGGCATGATTCATGGGAGACAGGATGACTTTGTCTACGTCAAGCCCTGCTTTTTTTGCATTGGTTTCATTGACGCCGGTGCTGGCTGCTGTCATTTCAAAGACTTTTATCACAGAGCTTCCCTGTGAACCCAGATACTTGCTGTCTCCTTTGCAGATATTATCAGCGGCTATGCGGCCTTGCTTGTTCGCCGGGCCTGCCAGGGCAATCAGCGCATCCTCCTTTGTGACATAGTGTGTTACCTGAACAGCGTCTCCTACGGCATAGATATCCGGCTCTGAGGTTTCCATCCGGCTGTTTACCAGGATACTGTCTTTGAGGCCCAGTTTTAGACCGGCTTCTTTTGCCAGATGGGTATCCGGCGTGACGCCTATGGCCATGACCACCATGTCAGCGTGCAGGGGCGGCTCGTCTTTCAGCAGTACATCCACGCCTCCGTCCTTTTCTTCGAAGCCTTCTACTGTATGGCCCAGAGCCAGTTTCACGCCGTTTCTGCGCATTTCTGCATGGATAAAAGCGGCCATGTCCGGGTCAAAGGGATTCATCAGCTGTCTGGGCCGCTGGACGATGGTCACTTCCATACCCAGTTCTCTCAGGTTTTCTGCTGTCTCCAGGCTGATGAAACCTCCCCCTGCCAATACGGCAGATTTGGGATGATGCTTGTCTATATATTCTTTGACAGCAAGTGTGTCTTCCACTGTGCGCAGGGTAAAAAGCTTATCCATGTCTGTGCCGGGAAGCCGGGGCCGGGCGGGTTTTGCTCCGGGAGACAACAGGAGTTTGTCATAGCTTTCTTCAAATTCTTCACCGGTTTCCAGATTCCGGACAGAAATTGACTTTTTGTCCGGGAAAATGGCTGTAGCTTCATGGTGTACGCGGATATCTATCCGGAACCGCTGGAAAAAATTCTCCGGGGTCTGCAAAGTGAGATCCTGTGGGTCTGTGATGACACCGCCAATATAATAGGGAAGGCCGCAGTTGGCATAGGAGATATACCCTGACCGTTCAAATATGATAATTTCTGCATTTTCATCTAATCTTCGGATTCTGGCTGCGGCAGTGGCACCGCCGGCAACGCCGCCTATGATAACAACTTTCATTTTGGTAGTCCTCCTTGTTCTTCTTTTGAATTACACATTTATACTCAAGAGTATACGTATTTGCCAAATGATTTGCTATTTTGCTTGAAACAGTGAAAGCCTGCTGGCAAATCATTTGACTCATGGGTATATTATAGCAGGTCCCCGTTACTTTTTCTGTGATTTCGTCACAGAAATTCGGATACTTTTCGAAATATATCCGCAGAGGGAACCTTGCATGTGGTTTGACAAATAAACGGTACCTATGTAAAATATATGAAAAGCGTATATTCACAGTGAAGGGGGATAGATATGGGAGGGTATGAACATGCAGTCCTGCCAAGAAGAGCCAGGACCACAGGGATCGGAATCCAGGATTTTGAGCAGGTGATTGCCGGAAGCAATCTCTATATTGACAAGACTCTGTTCATCAAAGAATGGTGGGAGAATCAGGATGCGGTGACCTTAATTACCCGCCCGCGAAGATTTGGGAAAACACTCACCATGGATATGGTAAGGAGATTTTTTTCCACAGAATACGCAGGAAAAGGGGCTCTGTTTGAAGGGCTTGCCATCTGGAAAGAAGAGAAATACCGCAGGCTTCAGGGAACTTTTCCGGTGATTTTTTTAAGTTTTGCGGGGATAAAGGCGCGTTCGTTCCAGGAGGCAAAAGAGAGCATTTGTTATGAGATAGAACGCTTATATAACCGCTGCTGTTTCTTATTAGAGGGAAACTGCCTGAATCATAAGGAGAAGCAGTTTTTCGAAAATATCTCGGCGAAAATGAAAGGTTACGCGGCGGCTGCCTCTCTGGGGGCGATTTCGGAGTATCTGTGCCGTTATTTCGGGAAAAAAGTAATTATCCTGCTGGATGAATATGACACGCCCATGCAGGAAGCTTATATAAATGGATATTGGGAGGAATTGACAGAGTTTATCTGCAGGCTGTTTAATGCTTCTTTTAAGTCGAATCCTTATATGGAGCGGGCGATTTTGACAGGAATTACCCGGATAGGGAAGGAATCTATCTTTTCTGATCTGAATAATCCGGAGGTGGTGGCCACCACTTCAGAAAAATACGAAACCTCATTCGGCTTTACCCAGCAGGAGGTATGGGAGGTTCTGGAAGAGTATGGACTGCAGGATCAAAAGCAGGCAGTGCGGGAATGGTATGACGGATTTACTTTTGGAAAACGGCGGGATATTTACAATCCCTGGTCTATTCTGAATTATCTGGACAAACGCCGTTTTGCCCCTTACTGGGCAAACACCAGCGAAAACAGGCTGGTGAGCAGATTGGTACGTGAAGGCGGCAGAGATATCAAGATGGCTGTGGAAGAGTTTCTAAGGGGCCGGACGCTGAAGACCAGCATTGATGAGCAGATTGTGTTTGGCCAGCTGGATAACCGCAGTGACGCAGTATGGAGTCTTCTGCTGGCTGGAGGATATCTGAAAGTTGAGTCCTATACCATTGATGGCCGGTGGGGCGAGGCAGAGTATGAGCTTTCCTTAACCAACAAGGAAATTTTTCTGGCTTTTCGGCAGATGATTGAAGAGTGGTTTTCAAAAAGTGTTCCTGTTTACAATGATTTTATCCAGGCACTGCTCTGCGGCGATGTGAGACGAATGAACCGCTATATGAATGAAGTGGCGTTTTTGGTATCCAGTTATTTTGACACAGGCAGGCATCCGTCAAAATCTGAACCGGAGCGGTTTTACCATGGTTTTGTTCTGGGGCTGATGGTAGATCTTGCGGACCGGTATATCATTACTTCAAATAGAGAAAGTGGGTTCGGGCGGTATGATGTGGTCATGGAACCGCGGAAAACCCAGGACCCGGCATTTATTCTGGAATTTAAAGTTTACGACCCAGATGAGGAAGAGAGTCTGGAAGATACCGTGAACGCCGCGCAAAAACAGATAGATGAGAAAGGATATGCCGCGGTTTTGGAGGCAAAAGGGATTGCAGAGGAAAGGATCAGGAAATACGGGTTTGCGTTCGAAGGGAAAAAGGTGTTGATTGGCTCTGGTTGAAATATTCTACGTTATATTTTAAAAAGCATAACGAATGCACAAAAAAATCTGAAAAAATAGTTGATTTTGTGACAATCTGCCTATATAATAAATTGATAGATGGATGTAATTTTCGTATGACACTGGTTTTCGTATTCACGGGTTCAGATGCCTTGACAGAATGAATTCTGCTGACTGGATTTTCAATAGCAATAAAAGGCGTTGGAGAAACAGGCGGCAGACTATTATTTACCGCATATCATTAATATTTTAAATGATATCATTAAAAATATTAATGATTATGGCGGGTCATGCGGCATTGATGCAGGGTTGGAGAAGATGGAGTGCATCTGTTGAATGTTACTTTTCAAGAAATGGTCAGTACGCTGATCATACAAAGTATTTCGTAGGAGGATGATTATGATTCATTTAAAGATTGACGGCATCCCTGTGGAAGTGGAAAAGGATACCACAATTCTGCAGGCTGCCAGGCAGGTTGGCATTGAGATACCGACCCTTTGTCATCTGGAGCATGTATTGCCCAACGGTTCCTGCCGCCTTTGTGTGGTGGAAGTTACCAATAATGGCAGGACAAGGCTGATCACATCTTGTACCATGCCCTGTTCAGAAGGGGATGAAGTACAGACCATGTCGGAAGAAGTCATCGAGAGCCGCAGAGGCATTCTGGATCTTCTGCTTTCCGACCACCGTGCGGACTGCTTCTCCTGTGAGGCTAACGGCGATTGTAAACTTCAGGAATACTGCTTCGAATATGGCATTGAGACCACAAGCTATGAGGGAGCGGTGAACGACACCTGTGTGGATGATTCTAATAAATTCTTTACAT
>CAJURF010000042.1 GCA_910588825.1 uncultured Lachnospiraceae bacterium | reverse complement strand
GGCTGTTTTCAAAGAATTTAATTCCTCCATTGATTCCTTGGATCTGCTTGAAGCTTACCGCTTTCTTGCTGTAGATGGATCGACGGTTACTTATCCAAGCGGGCCGTCCTTTTCTCCTTCCGAATATTTTTCTTCACCCGGCAGTTCCTCCAAAGGCTGTTACAGCATGCATATCAACGCTTTTTATGACCTTGACAGACATATCTATACGGATGCCCTCATCCAGCCGGTCCGCCTCAAAGATGAATTCCGGGCCTTCTGCTCTCCTGCTGACAGACATCCTGTGCTGCCAGGCACCAGAAATGTTTATATCGGTGGCCGCGGATACTGCTCTTACAACAACATGGCACATGTCATAGAAAACGGACAGTATTTTGTTTTCTGCGCAAAAGATATTCTGTTGAAAGGGATGCTCTGCAATTTTAATTTTCCAGAAAAAGATTCTTTCGATGTGTCAGTAAACGTTGTACTTGTCCGGAGCCATTCCAGGAAAATCCGGATAAAGCCGGGCTGTTACAGACGTTTTGTGGATAAGGCTGCTTCTTTTGATTTTATAGAGTACAGTTCGTATGATACTTATGAATTGTCATTCCGTGTTGTAAGATTTTCTATCTCTGACAACAGCTTTGAATGTATTGTTACGAACCTTCCAAAAGAAGAATTCCCTCCCGGGCGGTTAAAAAAATTATATTTCCTCAGATGGGGAATTGAATCTTCATTCCGCAAACTTAAATATACAATTGGCTTAAACAGTTTTCACAGTTGTAAGCCGCAGTATATCAGACAGGAAATCTGGGCCCGCCTGATTACATATAATATCACAGAGGTTTTAGCATGCCACGGCAGCCATCAGACATCAAAAAGAAACAAAATACACCTACAAGGTGAATTTCAGTACAGCAGCCCATATCTGCAGATGTTTTCTCCGCCCTGCGGCAGAGAAAACATCCGTCCCTATAATGAGTCTGCTTGAGCAGGAACTGATACCGGTACGGGATGAGCGTCAGTACCCAAGATTAAAAACGGCTCATTTCCGAAAGCCGCGGTATTTTATATACCGTGCGTCTTAGTCCAGTTCCCACGATACTATAATACACTATTTTCAGACAGATTCAATCTGTTTTATTTCTATACGCAAAAAAATTTTATTGTTTAATTTCTTTTTCTAATATCAGATAATTTCGACAGAGTACACTTACCCTCTTTTTCCTGAGTGTTTTCATGCCCACTTAACTTAATGACATTGGGCTGTGAATAGTAACGAATATTTCTTGACTTCTTCATATAAATATGATATATTTATAGTATTATATCTCATAAATATATAGTACATATTGCGTTCATTAATTTTAAAATAAGCCTAGTTCAAGGAAAAGAGATGAGTATAATGCACAATTAAACTATATACTATTATAAATATATATTTGTTAACATACGTAATGTACACATTTGAGATATAATGTAAAACCATTGCTGATAGGATATCGCTATAGAATTAACTAATGAACTCGGCTGTTTGAATTAATGTATCACTATGAACCAATTTTAAAAAATATTTTAAGGAGGATCTGTATAATGAAATATTATAAAAAATCGGTAAAAATCCTTTTGTCATCTTCAACGCCGCAAAAGATGACTGCAAGACTTTCTTGTAAGTATAATGGCAAAATTTCTTAAAAGTATTTTAGTCACCTTTACCATAAGGATTTCTGGAAGAACTCCTTATGGACACTAATAATTTTAAGGAGTGATATCCTATCAGCATAGAAAAAGTGCTTGCTTCTCATATAATGATTAGCCCGTCAATGAAAATGGACTTTTGACGATCTAACCATATATTGAAGTAAGTACTGCGGGGAAGAAAATTTATGCAGGTCATTTTGTAAAATCTGAACGAAACAGTGTATGTAGTAAAGAAAAGGCTTGGTAAGAGCCACGGAGAATTTTAATATGAGTGAAGAATTCATCGAATTGAAAATTAAGAAGTGTACACTAAAAAAAATATATTTAGCTTTCAAACCGCTTATACTGGTTTTGATTCCATATTCAATTTTATCCCTCACTTTTGGCTGGTGGGGGGAACTGCCCTACTACCATATTTTTACGGAAATGGGAATGGCTTTGTTTATATCATTAGGCAGTATTGTATATATCCGTCTTCTTTATTCTTATAATATGATTATGAAGGTATATTTGCTGATTCCTCTGTTCCTGACTTTTTTCTCATCACCTATTACTATAATATTGCAATTTGGCATCCTCATAGAACCGCAATTCCATGGTGACTTATTGGGACTATGCATGATTTCAGCTGTTGATTTTATTGTCAGCAGTATATCTTCTGTTTTATATGTACATTATTTGAAAACAAAGATTCCATCTGATTGATAGGAACATCCCAAAAGCCAAAGTCTAAAAATCTAAAAGCCGGTCTCCCTGCAGAACACCATCTGCATGCGGGGTACCGGCTTTTTTTAGTGATCCTATTTAGAATCTGTGACTATTCTTCCAGTCCGCCTTCATAAGCTTCTGCTGAAAGCAGTTCGTCAACCTTGGAAGCGTCATCTAATTTTACTTCAACGATCCATGCTGCATATGCATCTTCATTGATGTTTTCTGGTGAATCATCCAGTTCTTCGTTCACTGCAACGATCTCACCGCCAACAGGCATAGGTACTTCTGAAGCTGTCTTAGAAGACTCAATCTCTGTGAAAACTTCGCCTGCTGCGAAAGTACTTCCAACTTCCGGAAGGTCAACAAATAAAATGTCGCCCAACTGATCCTGTGCAAATTCAGTGATACCGAATTTAGCAGTATTTCCTTCAACTTTCACCCATACATGCTCACTGCTGTACTTTAATTCTGCTGGAAATGTCATAAATGCTGTCTCCTTTATTATTTATTATATTTATCACAGCCATCCAGCAGGACTCTTGCAGAAGTCCCTCTGCAGGTTTCCCACTGTTATAGGGCTGAATGACTATCGGCCAAATTTATGCCTTATGAACGCTCATGCCATGAACATCATGAAGCGCTTCCATGATAGCTTCGCACATTGTAGGATGCGGGAAGATGCTGTCAGCCACTTCTTCTGCTTTCAGTTTCAGTTGAATTGCTGTGGTCAGTATCTGAAGCATATCAGAGGCTCTTGCGCCCACAATCTCAGCACCGATAAGCACGTCATCAGCATCAACGATAACTTTTACAAAGCCGGCAATATGTCCGGATGCCTGAGCTTTACCCAAACCTTTGAATTCAAAGGTTCCAGTCTTGTAATCTTTACCCGGCTCCTTGCCTTCTTTCTGCAACTGCCATTCCATTTTACCAACATTGGCAATTTCAGGATTGGTGAATACACAGCCAGGCACTGCATGATAAGTAGCAACTTTCTTAGCGCCCATGATATTATCAACAGCGATGCATCCCTCCTTGCTGGCCACATGTGCCAGGAACGGAGTATTGATAATATCTCCAATAGCATAGATATTATCCACGCTGGTCTGCAGATATTCGTTCGTTGCCACTCTTCCCCTCTCAGCCATCTCTACGCCTGCATTCTCAAGACCTGCACCTTTTGTAAAGGGCGCACGTCCGATTGCCACCAGAACGTAATCAGCTGACAGAGTCTTTCCACTGGACAGAGTAACATCAACATGGTCTTCGGCTGGATTTACTTCTGCAATTCCGTCGCCGCAGACTACTTTGATCTTATCTTTCTTAAACTGGCGCTGAATCTGCTTGCTTACATCTTCATCCATAGGAGCCAGCAGTCTTGGAAGTGCCTCTACTACAGTAACCTCTGTGCCCATAGCAGCAAGGAACTGACCGATTTCACAGCCGATTACACCGCCGCCTACCAGAATCAAAGATTTCGGAGCCTGTTCAAAGTCAAGAATCTCATCGCTGGTAATGACACGTTTGCCGTCATATTTGAATACTGGTGGTGCAATGGGCACGGAACCGGTAGCCAGAATTACATAGTCTGTGGTGATGGTTTCTTCGGTCCCGTCGTCTTTTGCAACCTTAACGGTGTTCTTGTCTACCAGGCTTCCAAAACCTTTGATCACTGTCACGTTGTTCTTCTTCATCAGGAATTCAATCCCTTTAACCAGAGAAGCCATAACTTTATTCTTTCTGGCTAAGATAGCGGGATAATCCACTTCCGGCTCTCCAGCTACGTTAATTCCAAAACTCTTTGCCTGCTCTACAGTCTCAAGAGTATCATAAGAAGCAAGAAATGCCTTTGTGGGGATACATCCTCTGTTCAGACAGGTTCCACCAACTTTGTCCTTTTCAACTAAGACAACTTCCGCTCCTTTTTTTGCTGCATAGATGGCTGCCTCATATCCACCGGGGCCACCGCCGATTACAGTAATTTTCATATCGCCATCCTCCATGAATTACATAATTAACAGCCACATGCCCGCAATATGCGGGCATGCGATGCCATATTTTCAATTATTCTTTAATGCTTACGCCTGCTTTTTCCAGGATTGTCGGGATATTCTTCTCAGCACCGATGGTCATCAGATGTACGCCGTCACAGATCTTTTCTTCTTTGATCTGCTGAATCAGCTCTGCAGCCATCTCGATACCCACCTTCATGGGCAGACCCTTAATGCCTTTTTCCTTTCCTTCTGCAGCTGCATCGGAAAGTCTCTTCAGCATGGATTCTGGAACATCGATACCCGGAACACTTGCGTTCATGTATTTTGCCATACCAGCTGCTTTCAGCGGAATGATACCTGCCATGATATGTACATCCACGTTTGCTTTATCTACAGCGTCCATGAATCTCTTCAAACCTTCAATTTCAAAGACACCCTGTGTCTGTGCATATTTTGCACCGCAGGCTACTTTCTTTTTCAGTTTGTTGATCTGCAGAATCTGTGGTTCATATACTGGTGTAACAGAAGTTCCTTTGTAGAATACAGGAGCTTTGCTCTCTAAATCATTTCCGCCACAGTCTTTATCGCTTGCTTCCATCTCGCTGAGCATGCTCAGGATACCACAGGAATCCAAGTCAAATACTGGTTTGGAGTCTTTACAGTCACCTACTACTGTATGGTCACCAGTCAGAGCCAGCATGGTATCGATACCAAAGTTTGCAGCAGTGAGGAATTCGCCGATGATGGCGATTCTGCTTCTGTCACGTCCTGTCATCTGAAGGATTGGCTCCAGACCTGCTTCTTTCAAACGAATACACAGACCCAGTGAAGACGCTTTGATACATGCAGACTGCATATCTGTTACGTTAACACCATGAACTAGACCTTTCAGGTATTCTGCATCTTCCATCTGTTTGGAAAAATCACAGCCTTTCGGAGGTGCCATCTCGGCGGTTACACCGAATTTACCACTTTCTAACGCCTGTTGTAATAAACTCATTTATTTTCCCTCCTTTAAGCTGATTTTTCTCGGATAGGAGAATGCTGCATAGCCTTTATCCGCTCTCACGATTCCAATCTTGTCTTCCTGGCCTAACTCAACCAATCTGTTGTAAATCTTAATCCATGCACAGTCATTGTCTGGATTCACTTCACACTTGCCGTTCTTCTGGCCGCCGCAAGGTCCGTTAACCAGAGATTTTGCACACTGTGTAATGGGGCAGATACCACCTGTTGTTCCAACTACACAGTCACCGCACATACGGCATGCTTCGTTGAATACACCTACACGTTCAACCTGTCCAAGGAACATTGTGTTATTGGAAGGATATACAGGAAGTTTAACGTTCTCAGCTACAGTCTGTGCACCGTCGCCACAGGCCATACAAACAATTGCTTCCACATCTGCATCTTTAAATGCTTTCATTTCTTTCTTTACCAGCAGTTTCTGGCAGCATTCATCCGGAATTGCACATCCAACTACCTGTTTGCCGTTTGATTCCAGATATTCTTTCATTTCAGCCAGGTCTTTTTCACCACCGGTCTGACAGGCTGTAGCACAGTTGCCGCATCCAACCAGTCCAACTTTTGTCACACCTTCCAGCATTGCCATCAATTCTTCGATTGGCTTTTTCTGAGTGATAATCATATATTCTTTCCTCCCGGTCTGATATAGAACCGCCTTTCCATTACGTTTCTATATCCTATTGATTATGAGCCGGCTGCAGGGGCTTTCCCCCACAGCCAGTAACTTTCAGTTATTCAATACCGTTCTGCAGCTTGCAGGCTTTGATCAGGTTCTTTGCAAGTAATGCGGAAGTGATCGCACCTACGCCGGGAACCGGAGTTTTCCAGCTTGCTTTTTCTTCAACATCAGCTGAGCAGCAGCCCAGGGTAACAATCTTCTGCTTTCCGGTCTTCTCATTCATAATGGGATTTCCGTCAGCGTCGAAAGCTTTCTCTCTATTAACAGCTGCATCAATCACAACTGCGCCTTCTTTGATCATATCTGCTGTCACAGAATCTTTGAACGGAACTGCGCAGATTACAACATCCGCTCTCTGAATATACTCGTTCTTGATCTCCGGATGTGTCAGATGATGAACGATAGAAACGGTTGCAAAACGGTTGGTCAGCATCATGGAAACAGGTTTTCCGATAACGTTGGAGTTATTGATGATGCAGACATCCAGTCCACAGCATACATCAGCGTCCTGCTCTGGTTTTGCCAGAGGATTGGGGCCGAATTTTGCTCTTGCAACTTTTTTGATATCTTCTGCATAGTAATCAATAATTTCCATGATAGCGCTTGCTGTACAGGGATACAGTCCAGTCGGATCGTTGATTACCAGTTTTCCCATGTTTGCGCTGGTGCAGGCATCCACGTCTTTTAACGGAGAGATATTCTCGCCGATTGCAACGTTCTCGTCAATATTATCCAAAGGACGGAAAGCAAGGATTCCATGAATAGCAGGATCTGCGTTCACTTCTTTGAATTTTTTGATATAATCTTCCTGTGTTACTTCTGCCGGGAGGGCAAATACTTCAACTTCGATACCTGCCGCAGCCATTGTCTTTGTAGCACCTTTTTCATAGGAAAGGTCTGGTCCTTTTTCGCCTACACGGAAAATGCCCAGCTTCGGAACGATGCCTTTTGCTCTTAATGCATCTGCGTCAGCTTTGCATTGATCCTGAATAGACTGGGCAACCGCCTTGCAATCTAATACTTGTGCGCTCATTTTACCTAAGTCCTCCTTAAAAAAACTATTTCATAAACAGGATTTTTAAAACCCTGTTCTTATGAATTCAAAATGTTCAATACTTTTTCGTATACTTCATCACAGATTTTCTGTCCTTCTTCCAGCATAGGCAGAAGTTCATCCTTAATCTGTGATACATATGCTTCATCGTGAATACTGCTCAGGTTGATCACAACGTTGAGCCAGCCGCTCATCATAGCACCTTTTAAGCACAGCACACCACATCCCACATCGGAAATCGCCAGCTTTGAGCCTTTGTCTGCCAGTTCTTGATGAAGTTTAATTGCCTGATAAGATACTTTTACAATATCTACAGGAACCTGGATAGCCACTTTCAAAGCAGCCTGCATGGTTTCCTCTTTATACTGCTTTTCTTCCTCTGTTGAGGTAGGAAGCCCATAAGCTTTTGACAGAGGCAGGAAATTCTCTGCATCCTGGTCAATCATACCCATCATGGTCTGTTTCAGCCCTTCGGCCTCTTTCATGATTCTCTGGATATCTTCCTCATACTGTGCATATTTCTTCTTACCTGTGGTCAGATTGCAGACCATGCCGCCCAGAGCCACACCCAGTGCTCCTACCAGGGAAGCCACGCCGCCGCCGCCGGGTACCGGAGCTTTGGAGAAAGTCTCATCTACGAATTTTGTACAGGTCACTTCAGCATATTTCATATGTTTATTGCCTCCAAAATAAGATTCACGCTTTTACGATTCTTCTGGCAACAGCATGGGAGGCCGTCAATGCCGGACCTCCCATGCCGGATGATAATCTCTATCTGTTCCTTAGAACAAACCTGTGATCTTGCCGTCAGAAGTTACATCAATCTTCTCAGCAGCCGGAACTTTCGGCAGACCAGGCATCTTCATGATAGCTCCTGTGATAGCTACTAAGAAGCCGGCACCTGCGCTCAGGCTTACCTGTCTGATTGTGATGCGGAATCCTTCTGGTCTTCCCAGTTTCTTCTCATCATCTGTCAGTGAGTACTGAGTCTTAGCCATACAAACCGGTACTCCGCCGTATCCCAGTTTTTCCAGGTTATCGATTTCTTTTGCTGCAGCCGGTGCAAAGTCTACGCCGTCAGCGCCGTAGATCTTTGTAGCGATCTGTGTGATTTTTTCTTTGAGAGGCAGATCCAGCTCGTATGCGAAACGGAAATCTTTCTTACCTTCTTCGCACAGACGAATAACTTCTTCAGCCAGCTCAATACCACCGTCGCCGCCTTTGCCCCATACTTCGGACATTTTAACGTTAACGCCAAGTTCTTTACACTTCTTGGTAACCAGATCGATTTCTGCATCTGTATCAGTTACAAAGCGGTTCAGAGCTACCACTGCCGGCAGACCGAATACCTTTGTAATGTTTTCTACGTGTTTCAGCAGGTTCGGAAGACCTTTTTCCAGAGCTTCCAGATTTTCTTTTGTCACATCAGCTTTCGGCACACCACCGTTGTATTTCAGAGCTTTGATGGTTGCTACGATGATAACTGCATCGGGCTCAAGAGCAGCCAGACGACACTTGATATCCAGGAACTTCTCAGCACCAAGGTCAGCACCGAAACCAGCCTCTGTTACTACATAATCACCAAAGTGCATAGCCATCTTTGTAGCGATTACGGAGTTACATCCATGTGCGATGTTTGCGAACGGTCCGCCGTGGATAAAGCAGGGGGTTCCTTCCAGTGTCTGAACCAGGTTCGGTTTTAAAGCATCTTTCAAAAGAGCTACCATAGCGCCCTGTGCGTTCAGCTGGCCTGCTGTGATCGGCTCATTCTTTCTTGAGTAAGCAACCAGAATCTTGGAGAAACGGTCTTTCAGGTCGTCCAGGCTGCTGGCCAGACAGAAAGCTGCCATAACTTCTGATGCAACCGTGATATCAAATCCGTCTTCTCTCACGTATCCCTGAGATTTTCCGCCCAAACCATCTACTACATTACGCAGCTGACGGTCGTTCATGTCTACGCAGCGTCTCCAGATCACTCTTCTGGGGTCGATATCCAGAGGATTTCCCTGATAAATGTGGTTGTCGATCATAGCTGCCAGAAGGTTGTTTGCAGCGCCAATAGCGTGGAAGTCACCTGTGAAGTGCAGGTTGATATCTTCCATAGGGATAACCTGTGCATAGCCGCCGCCTGCAGCGCCGCCTTTTACACCAAATACCGGTCCGAGGGAGGGCTCTCTCAAAGCCAGTACCACATTCTTGCCTAATTTTGCAAGAGCATCACCAACACCAACAGTTGTTGTTGTCTTTCCTTCTCCAGCAGGAGTTGGATTGATAGCTGTGGTCAGGATTAATTTAGCTTTGTTTCCTGATCCAGCTTTTGTTTTCATCAGATTGTAGTCGATTTTTGCTTTATATTTTCCGTAAAGCTCCAGCTCGTCCTCTGTTAATCCAATTTTCTTAGCGATTTCCCGAATATCCTGGGGTACTGCTTCCTGAGCGATTTCAATATCTGATTTGAATCCCATTTGTATTACCTCCTTACATAATGGAAAAAATAATTTGGTAACTGCAAAAACATTGACCAGTTACAATCAATAGTTACTAAACAACCGTTTACCAGAGTTTCTTTATGTAAAATAAAACCATGGTACGCCGGAATCTGTTGACACATTAGTCAGGGAATCATAATTCACCCCCGGAGTATCCGTACGCTGATTTCCAAGATTAAAACAAATCCCCGTCAACCTGTTCCGATATGAATATAATATAATAAAAATGGACAAAATACAATAGGAAAAATTACCTAATTTCGCCATTTATCCGAATAATTTTTGCGCCATTGGATAATTCAACATATTTTTTGCTACAAAATATACAAAATGACGATTTTTCCAAATCCACTTCTTCCAAAATATCCGATTTCACAAATTTCCCACCAATTTTTCCTTCACCAATGCAAATGCCTCCCGCACCATAAAATGAGGAAAATTGACCGGCTCTGACGGCGCCGCAATCCCGGATACGCGTTCATATTGCTGGCGTCTGGCCAGCTGTACACTACGGTACACATGGAAATTCTGGGTCACCAGCCCGACTCCTGCCTTTTTCAGCGGCACCAGGCCGGCGCTGAATTCTAGGTTCTCCCATGTACTCGTGGACTGGTCTTCCAGAATCAGTCTGTCTTCTGAAATACCCATTTCAACAAGAACGTTTCTCATACATTCCGCTTCTGTCATATTCTCACCGGGCCCCTGCCCTCCGGACAGAACGGCCTGAACAGATGGATGTTCCCGCAGATAATCCGCTGCCGTGTCGATTCTCATTCTCAGTGCCCGGCTGGGACGGTTTCCCCGGACCTGTGCCCCCAGCACGATAATATAGTCCAGGTCATTTTGCCATCCTGTGCCCATTCCATGCAGAATCAAAATCTCCAGAGCAGCGAAAAGCAGAAACCCCAGCAAAAACAAGATACCGATTCCCGCTTTTACCGCCCGTGGAAGAACAGATATCCAAACCGGCTGCCTGCTAAGCGCATACCATACCAAGATCAGCATGCCTCCCGCCATCAGCCATATAACGGCAAAGTCCATGCCTTTCATCTGCAGGAAAACATAATATGCCAGAAATAAAATCCCAATAAGGAGAAGCGCAGTTATCATTAAGCGTTTTTTCCGCAGCACTTTTTATACTTCTTCCCCGAACCGCAGGGACATGGGTCATTGCGCCCTACTTTTGGCCCTTTTACTATAGTTCCTGATTTCTTCTGTTCCAGATACAGACGCTTTCTCGTCTCTTCATCATAGATCTTTTCCCACTGGGGGAGTTCATACAGCCAGTCCGCTCTGGCATCTACCATATTTTTATAAAGTTTTTCCTTATCAAATCCAAGGTTTACCACGGTATCTTCTGTCATTTCATCAATGGGGTTAGGCTCCTTGAGGCTGTCATTAATCCCATCCAGAAAACCTGTCATGGTAAACACATCCTGCCCGTATTTCTCTGCCAGCTCTTTCACTGTACCGGTAACCACTTGGTCAGGATTCTCCAGAAGCTGCTCATAAATCCCTTTTTCGATATTAAAATAGGCAGCCCAGAACTTCTGCAGTTTTCCTTTATCCGCAGACTGGTCATAGGCAGCCTCCCTCCACTGTTCCAAAATCGTTTTTTCACTCATGAATCTATTTCCTCTTTTCCAAGTATTGATTGAATCTGACTTACCTGATTATACCATGTTTTGATTCGTCCGTCAAAAGTTCTATTATGAAAAAACTATGTCCGCAAATTTTATAAAACTTTCATATTTTTCCTATTTTCAGGATCTCCTCCAGTGATTCCTGCGGTTTTTGGCAGCTTCCGTTTTCGCACAGATAATATTTGTTATTTTCAGTCAGCGGATAATTTTTTGTAGAGGGGGCAATCTGCTCCAGGCGTTGGGCATTCTCCGGTGTTTTTACCAAAATATACATACCTTTGTCCGGCAAAACTGCCAGGCTGCGGCAGACAGATTCCCCGCATGTTTCCGAAAGTACGCAGATTAGTTCTCTGGAAGGATAGAGCACCTCACTCACAGCCAGAAGGGAGAAACTGTAACCGGCGGGATAATTTTTTGTCTCTTCAGCCAGAAAAGACAGCTGCTGGTCACGAAGCTGAATCCACTTTTCCTGTGCCGTCAGCCCGGCTAAAGTGCACAGCACATGGGCAGCAGCTGAATTGCCCGACGGCATGGCGCCGTCCCATGTGTCCTTCGGTCTGGCAATCAGCTGTTCTGCGTCAGAAGCATAGAGGTAAAAGCCGCCCTTTTTGTGGTCAAAGAAATATTCCACCATGATTTCTGCCACCCGGACAGCCTCTTCCAGGTAAGACACATCAAATACAGTCTGATACATCTGAAGCAGAGCCAGAGCATAGAAGGCATAATCATCCAGATGCCCGTCAAAAGCCGCTTCCCCGTCCCGGTATCTCACACGCAGACGCCCTGTGTGATCCACAAGATGTGTGCGGATAAATTCCAGGCTTTTCACTGCCATTGGCAGGCACTGGCTCCACACAGAAGCTGCATGGCTGCCGGCCTCTCCCTCCTCTTTTTCCATGCCAAACGCCGCCCTGGCTCCTTTTGCACAAGCCGCCGCCATCAGACTGCTCCAGGATGTAAGCACTTTATCATCTTTGTGGAGGGGATATCTGTCTCTGCGGTATTGATACAATTTTTCACAGTCCATGGCAGTCTCTTCATCGGGAATCCACGGTTTCTCATCTCCCAGCAGATTGGGAATATTCATTTTCTCAAAATTTCCTGCTTCCGTAATATCATAGCGCCGGCAGAACGCTTCTCCCCTGTCCTGCCCCAGCACACGGCACACTTCTTCCGGAGAGAAAACGTAGTATCTCCCCTCCACCCCTTCACTGTCCGCATCCTGGCCGCAGAAAAATCCGCCTTCCTCTCCGGTCAGTTCCCGAAACACATACAGAAAAATCCGCTCCGCGGCCCAGCGGCTCCAGAAAGCTTTAGTCTGGTCCCAGCATTTAAGATAAGCCATGGCCAGCAGCGCGTTATCATAAAGCATTTTTTCAAAATGAGGAACCAGCCACTGCCTGTCAGTGGAATAACGGGAAAAACCGCCTCCCACATGGTCGAAGATTCCGCCCCGCATCATGGAAAAAAGTGTCTGTGCCGCTATATATTCCAGCGTTTTATCTTTCTCCAGACGACTGTAATGGAGCAAAAACAATAAATTATGGGGAGCGGGGAACTTAGGCGCCTGTCCGAACCCGCCGTATTCCTGGTCAAAAGAGCGCAGAAAAGCTACCGCTGCCTCGCGGAATAAGACTTTATCCGGCCATGCCCTCTGATTTTCTTCTTTTTCCGGTTCAAAAGCACCACTGTGGTCTTCCGTGCCTTTTCCGGAAATATACGCGCACACAGCAGCCCCTGATTTCCGGAGTTTATCCGGGTCCTGCTCCCATAACTGGGCGATTTCACCCAGCACCTGAAGAAGCCCCGGCTGCTGCCCCCGGCTCTCTCTGGGCAGATAAGTGGCTACGAAAAAAGGCTGCTGCTCAGGGGTCATAAAAACAGTCAGCGGCCATCCCCCTGAACGGTTCACTGCCTGACACACTGCCATATATATCGAATCAATATCCGGCCTCTCCTCCCTGTCCACTTTGATACTGACAAAATAACGGTTGAGAAGCTGGGCTGTTTCCTCATTTTCAAAAGATTCCCGTTCCATCACATGGCACCAGTGGCAGGTGGAATAGCCAATACTGAGAAAAACAGGTTTATTCTGCTCCTTTGCTTTCCGAAACGCTTCCGGACACCAGGGATACCATTCCACTGGATTGTGGGCATGGGAAAGCAGATAAGGGGATTTTTCATTGATTAAATGATTGCTGTAAGAATGCTTCATGGGCAGACACCTCCATATATCTCTATAGTCTTTTTTTATCATACCATAATAATGCAAAACTATCCGCAATTTTCAAATACCACGAAAAGGGGCACCACCACGGATGCCCCTGACACTTTTCTAAATTAATTGGAAGACTGTATAAAAGGCTGGATTGAGCTTGCCACATTGCTGATGGGCATGGTCTGCAGCCATACATTCCCGGGGCCGCTGACCACTGTATTGAAAAGACCTTCACCGCCTAAAAGTTTATTTTTCAGACCCGGAACCGTCTGAATCTCCATAGTACAGGATGCGGACATGGCCGCCAGATGCCCGGTATCTATCACAATCTGCTGTCCGGCCTGCAGCTCATATTCCACCACATGCCCGTCAAATTCGGCAAAAACCACGCCGTTTCCGCTGACTCTCTGCATGATAAAGCCCTCGCCGCCAAACAGCCCTGAACTGAATCTCTTCTGCAGATGAATATCCAAATCCACTCCGGACTCACTGGCCAAAAATGCACTCTTCTGCAGAATATACTCCTGTCCACGACCTACTGTAAACGGCTTTACTGATCCCGGAAAACTGGAGGCAAATGCAATCATCCCATTTCCTCCCCGTGCCGTGTAACGGTTCAGAAATAATGTATCCCCTGACAGCATCCTGCCAAATGCTTTTCCTAATCCGCCGCCGGAAGTTGTCTCCATCTGCATATTGGGGGACATCCATGCCATCCCGCCGCCTTCTGTAATCATTGTCTCGCCTGCCTCCAGATGGCAGATCACCACCGGCAGAGTCTCACCTTTAATTTCGTAACGCATTGCACCCATACACTCCTTATAAAAACATTTATATTTTTTGTATAATTCCGATATTCCCGGCAATACTATAGTTATTCATTGGAATCCCCTCCAATGAATACAAAAATACTTTTTATCCTCCCCTTGACGAGGCTGCCCAATAAACAGACAGGCGGCCTCACATTACATAACATAATGCTGAGTCAATTCTTCCGCAAGTTCTTCTACAGTCTTTTTTGTAATCGGGTGCCGGAGAAAAGGCGCAATCTCACGCAGAGGAAACAGCACAAAGTCTCTTTTCGCCATTTCTTTATGGGGAATCTGCAGATCCAGCTCATCCACCAGTTCATTATCATATAGAATAATATCCAAATCCAGAGTCCTGGGCCCCCAGTGAACTTTCCTCTCTCGTCCTGCATCCGCCTCAACCTGATGGATAAATTCCAGCAGTTCTCTCGGCGTCAGCAAGGTCCGCACTTCCATGCATCCGTTGAGAAAATCTTCCTGTTCTACGCCTCCATAGGGTGCCGTGCGCAGGAAAGAGGAAACTTTCATTACCTGGCAGTCTTCATTTGTTTCCACAGCTTTTACTGCTTTGCGCAGATGTTCTTCCTTATCTCCCATGTTGGAGCCCAGCGCTATGTAAGCCCGGTGCCATTTACGCCGTATGGCCACCGAAACCGTTTCCAGGGGCAGACCAATAGGAGCCCAGGGTTTTTCCAATTCCAGTTCCACTTCCTGTAAGCCGGGGATTTCCAGAAGCATTTTCCTGGCCAGAGTCTCCACCGCCCGCTCCAGCAGGCAGTACGTATGGCCTTCCAGGTGTTCTTTCATCATGCAGCTCACTTCCCCATAATGAATGGATTTGGTCAAATCGTCGGTTTTCCCCGCCTCACGCACATCCGTATGGAGAACTGCAGATATGAGAAATTTCTGTCCCAATACATTTTCTTCCGGGAAAACTCCATGTTTTGCAAACACTTCCAATTTTTTTATAAAAATTTTATCCATGTTCTACCTGCCCATAATCGCTTCTGTCATTTGAATGACCCGCTTATTTTCCAAAACCCGGTGTACCCGGACAAAAGCACAGTGATTCATCACACCCACTGCAGTGGTGGCCAGAGTTCCTTCCAGACGCTCATCCGCAGGCAGATCCAAAGCCAGGCCGATCACCGATTTGTTGGATGTCCCCAGCAATACCGGATACCCATACTGATGCATCTGAGACAGCTCCCTCATTACTTCTAAATTGTGTTCATATGTCTTTCCAAATCCCACGCCTGGGTCCAGAATAATCTTGTCTTCTGCAATACCTGCTTCTTCTGCAATCCGTACAGATTCCCCCAGATCCTCTATAAACTCTTTCATAAATTCTTGATAATCCGCTTTTTCCCTGTTATGCATCAGACAGCATGCGGTTCCTGTCCGTGCAATCAATCCGGCCATCTGCGGATCATATTTCAGACCCCAGATATCATTCACAAGGTCTGCCCCTGCCCGAATGGCCGGCTCTGCCACTTTGCTTTTATAGGTATCTACAGATATGGAGATATCAAATCTGCTGTTTACTGCCTCGATCACCGGCACTACCCGGTCAATTTCTTCCTGCTCTGAAATCTGCACATGCCCCGGTCTTGTGGACTCACCGCCCACATCAATAATATCTGCCCCCTGGTCAATCATGTCCTGTGTATGCTGTAAAGCCCGATCCAGAGTATTCCATTTTCCTCCATCTGAAAAAGAATCCGGCGTCACATTAAGAATACCCATGACATAACATTTCCGATTCGTATCGAATGTCCTGCTGCCGATTTTCATACAACCACCTATGCTTTCTTTTAATCCTGTATTCCTTCATTCATCTTGTCTTTTGGCCAATTGCACGCTTCCCTGGCAGAACAGACAAAGCAGTTCCTGGACTGCTTGTCCGCCTGGTAAAGCAGTCCGCCCAGTCCCAAACTTTCCTGCAGTTTCTTATCCTTTCGGCGGTGCCCTAAAACAGCCTCCTGAATCTGCCGCTGTTCTTCTTCCGAATAAGAGCACTGGGGCAGAATCTCCTGGGCCAGCCTGGCACTGGCTGTCTCATGGGGAATCCCCGCTTCATACTGCTGATATCTGCCAATATCATGGAGAAGAGCAGCCCCGTAGACCACATCCTTTTTCACATCCATCCCCTGTTCCAGACAATGAATATATGCAATACGGGCCACATCAAGAAAATGTGCCATGTTATGGCGGCAGAATTCTCTGTCTTTTTCCAAAACTTCTGTCTTTTCCAGCGCCTGGCGGTAGCGGGGATGAGACAGAATCTGATTTACCCGGTTCACTCTTTCACCATCTCCAGAATCATCCGCTGCATCTGCGGGTCTTCTTTTATAGAGCCTCTTGTGGCATAACTCATGGTCTTACTGCCCGGTTTCTTGACTCCGCGCATAGTCATACACATATGCTCTGCCTCTACGATAACCATCACGCCCTGTGGATTCAAATGCTCCCAGAGAGCATCTGCAATCTGAGCAGTTAATTTTTCCTGAATCTGTGCCCTGCGGGCATATACCTCCACTGTACGGGCCAGTTTACTCAATCCCGCCACTTTTCCATTGGGTATGTAAGCAATGTGGGCTTTTCCATAAAAAGGAAGCAGATGGTGCTCACACATGGAGTAAAATGTGATGTCCTTCTCCAGCACCAGTTCATTGTTATCCGCTTCAAACTGCTTCGCAAGATGTACTCCCGCATCCTGCCACATACCACCATAAATTTCCCGGCACATTCTGGCGACGCGGCCCGGAGTCTCTTTGAGCCCTTCCCGGTTCACATCCTCACCGATTCCTTCCAAAAGTAACCGTACACCTTCCTCAATTTTCTGCTCGTCCAGCATGAAAATATTCTCCTTTCCATCATACGCATATCCGGAGAATGTTTTTAACATCGTATAATGAAAAAACATCTCCATCATGTGCAGAACATATGTCCAAAATATTCCCTACACAATATGAGATGTCTGGCTCAACTGTCGCAACGGGTGCGATTCCCATATCGCAAGTTAAAGTTAAGAGCTCTCTTTACCAGATAACTTTTCGTTTCAGCAGCAACTCCCTATCCGCCGAACACTTTACGCATAGAAATCTATTTTGCATATTATTCGTAAATATGACCTATTATATTAATTTTAAAATGCTCCAAAAGCTTGTCTGAATATTCATACAGGCTCTGGAGCAATTATATCATATACTCATAAAATGACAAGCATATATTTTAAATTTAAGATACATTTTCAAATTTAAACTGCCGTGCCGGAATCTCCCTTCTGAAGATGCGGATGAATTCTTCTGCAGTACGGGCACGGCGCAGTGCCCTTGTGAATTTCTCCTCCAGTAAATACTTGGAAATCCTGCTTAAAAAATGCAGATACATATCCCTCTTCTGGCTGGGTATTACAATCATAAACAGCAGATCCACCGGCTGATGGTCAATGGCCTCAAAATCCGTTCCTCCTGGAATCACCATGGCACTTAATACCAGAGTGTTCACCCCGCTGCAAATCCCGTGGGGAATCCCAATACCGTCTCCAATCCCTGTGCTGATCTCCCGTTCTCTCTGAAATACCGTTTTCTCGAAAGCCTTTCTGTCAGAGATCCTGCCGCTTTTCATCACCAAGTCTATCAGATGCCCGATCACCTCTGTCTTGGTTCCTGATCTGCCATGCAGTTCTATACATTGCGGACATAACAAATCAGTAATCAACATGCCCTCTCCTCCATAATCCCTTCGTACTTTCTTATAAATGTTTTTCTGCAAATTCCTTGAATCTGTTCACTTCTTCGTCGCTTACATCATTTTCAAACGTGATCGTAATCGTGTCGCCCTTATGCACGTCCAAAGATGCCAGCGCCAGAAGCTTATCCGCGCTGACCACCTGGCCGCCCTTTTCCACTGTCACAGCCGAATCCAGACTCTTTACCATCTGTACAAACTCACCAGCCGGCTTGGCATGAAGGCCTAATTTGTTCTGTAAAACATGCTGAAATTCCTTCATAAAAAATAATCCTCCCTTACATTGTAGTATATTCATACGCGGCGAAAAAAATCCTCCAGAACCGCAATGGACGCCCTGCAAAATTGTATGTCTGAATTTTCTATGGTGAGATCTGCCTGTTTTTGACAGTCCCGTATAAACTCCAGAATCAACTTGAGGGGAATATTTCCCTGTCCCAGCCCCAGATGTTCATCCCAGCCGCCATGGTTGTCATGCAGATGCAGATGCCTGATATAAGGCTTAAGATTCTCCAGCCACTCCTCCATCGGCTCTTTGGACGCCCAATGGGCATGGCCTATGTCCAGACACAGACCAAATGCCGGATGTGTGACTTGCCGGGCAATCTGCGCAAGGGGAGCGGACTGGGGGTCAAAAACATTCTCCAGACAGACCGTAATCTCCCGTCCTTTATCCTCCATAAAACGGTTCCAGAACAAAACCATCCGCTGTGTCCACCCCTCCAGATAATTGATAGCCGGTACGAAACACGTATGATAAATCACTTTCCCGGCACCCATCTTACAGGCCGCCTCATATGCCTGTTCAAACCGCTCTCTGGAAACTGCCGCAATCCTGTCATCCCAGCTCACAGGATTCAAATCCAAAAAAGGACCGTGTATGCTCAAAGCCCCCTCCCAGCCCATGTCCTCCAGACGTTTACCATAAGCGGCCGCCCGTTCTTCCCATGCATCCAGGCAGTAACCAATGGAAAATTCAATAGCTTCTACTCCCAGATGATACTGCTTCAGCAGACATGCCATGTGATCATCTGGAATCAAGTGCGATACATATAACAACTACATCCCTTCTAACTCACTCAATTTTGACACAATTTTGATTATGATACTAAATTTTACGCAAATCATATCATCTTATTTTTAAATTGTCAACATTTTTTCATTGACACTTGCCCCCCCTCCTTTTACAATTATACCCAAGAGCATACGTATTTGCCAAATGATTTGCTGTTTTGCTTGAAATAGTGAAGACTTGCTGGCAAATCATTTGGCTTGCGGGTATAAAAATACTATTACAGCTGAAACGGAGGAAGCAAATGAAGAAAATCAAACGAATCCTCGCTCTGGCCGGTGTGATCTTCCTGCTGGGGCTTTATGGTTTCACATTATTTACCGCTTTGATGGACGGCCCCAGTGCAGGCCGCTGGTTACAGCTGTCCCTGGCGTGCTCAATCGGCATCCCTGTCATCATATATGCCTGTATGCTGGTATACCGCTGGACCCATAAATCAGATAAAAAATAACGGAACAAGGCCGGAACAAAACCGCGCAGAACGCGCCTTTTGCCCCGGCCCTGTGGTTCACCGAATTGCTGCTGATTATCTATATATAATATCTTCTCTTCCCGGTCCATTGGATACCATGGTGATGGGAAATCCGATCTTTTCCTCCACAAACTCCACGTACCTTCTGCAGTTTTCTGGAAGTTCACGGTATTCTTTGATTCCCCGTATGTCACATTTCCAGCCTGGCAGAACCTCCAGCACAGGCTTTGCCTTTTTCAAATCTGTTGTCACCGGAAATTCCGTAGTCACCTTTCCGTCAATCTCATATCCGGTGCACACAGGTATCTCGTCTAAGTATCCCAGCACATCCAGCACTGTAAACGCCACATCCGTCGTTCCCTGAATCCGGCATCCGTATTTGCTGGCCACTACATCAAACCATCCCATACGGCGCGGCCTTCCGGTAGTTGCCCCATATTCGCCTCCGTCTCCGCCTCTGCGCCGCAGCTCATCGGCTTCCTCTCCAAAAATCTCAGATACGAATTCTCCGGCTCCCACCGCACTGGAATATGCTTTTACCACTGTGATAATCTTCTTAATCTCATAGGGAGGTATCCCTGCTCCGATGGCACCATAAGCCGCCAGAGTAGACGACGAAGTTACCATGGGATAAATCCCATGGTCCGGATCTTTCAACGAACCCAGCTGTCCCTCCAGCAGAATCTCTTTTCCTTCTTTCAGCGCCTGATACAAATAGGCAGATACGTTGCACACATAAGGCTCTACCATCTCTTTGTAAGACAGCAGCTCTTTTAATATCTCATCCGGCTGCAACAGCGGCTTGTGATAAAGGTGCTCCACCAGCACATTCTTTATCTCGCAGACCCGCTTCACCTTATCCATCAACTCATCTTCTCTGCCGAACAGTTCACTGATTTGAAAGCCGATTTTGGCATACTTATCCGAATAGAAAGGCGCAATCCCTGATTTTGTAGAGCCAAAAGACCTGCCTGCCAGCCTTTCCTCTTCATACGCATCCAGCAGAATATGGTACGGCATCACAATCTGCGCCCGGTCTGAGACAAAAATCTTCGGCTTTGGCACGCCTCTGTCCACAATTTCCTGGATTTCCTTAAATAATACAGGAATGTTCACGGCCACGCCATTTCCAAGAATACTGGTGGTGTGGTCATAGAACACTCCCGAAGGCAAAGTGTGAAGAGCAAATTTCCCATAATCATTTACAATGGTATGGCCTGCATTTGCTCCTCCCTGGAATCTGACGATGATATCCGATTCCTTGGCCAGCACATCCGTTATCTTCCCTTTCCCTTCATCTCCCCAGTTAGCTCCCACAATCGCTTTAACCATTTGGCAGTACCTCCCGTAGTTCTGAATTTTCTTACCTGTTTCTTGCATTCCTGGTTTATTATAGTACATCATCAGATAATTTTCAACGGCAACTTCCGGCAGAATACCTTTTTTATACGGGCGGTACTGCTGTTTTCTCACCACGCCAGGGGATATTTTTCCACATAGACCGCATATCTGTCTCTGAACTGAGGGTCCTCCTGCCGCATATTCCGCAGGGATTCGTGAAGATTCATGCTCTGGTTTCTAAGATCCATGATACATCCTGCAATGTTGGAACAGTGGTCCGCCGTGCGTTCCAGGTCTGTGAGCAGGTCGGACCATATAAACCCTGTCTCCATGGAGCATCCTCCCTGCTGGAGACGGAAAATATGCCTGGTGCGCATTTTTTCTTTCAGCCCGTCAATCACCTGCTCCAGGGGTTCCACCATGGATGCAGCCTCCATATCATTGTCCAGAAAAGCTGTGAGGGACAAATCAAGGATTTCCCTTACTGCTGAGGTGATCACCGCCAGCTCTGCGTCAGCGGCGGCGGAAAAGGCCAGTTTCTTTTCTCTCATTTCTTCTGCTGACTCCAGAATATTGACAGCATGGTCTGCGATGCGCTCAAAGTCTCCGATTATTTTCAGCAGCTTGGCCGCCTCTGCACTGTCAGATTCATTGATCTGCCGTGTGCTCAGCTGAATCAGATACGTGCTCAGAATATCCTCAAAGCGGTCTGTCTTTTCTTCTTTTTCATGGATGGATACCGGGTCTTTCGCCCGCTTCCCATAAAGATAATCCAGACTTTCTGTAAGCGCTGACACCGCGGCAGAGGCCATATCCCCCGCCACCTTCTGGCACCGCTCCAGTGCCGCGAAAGGAGCGGCCAGCAGACGCTCATCCAGTTCTGTCTGTATTTCCGGCTCTCTGGTATCCGGAACCAGACGGTTCACCAGCTGTTCCAGAAAACCTGACAGAGGCAGCATCAACAGGGTACACAGAACATTAAAAACCGTGTGGGCTGCGGCAATACCCAGCAGAGATGCCGCCTCCCCCAAAAAGGAGGGACGAAATACTATTTTGATAATCCAAAAGACTGTCAGCCACACCGCCGAACCGATTACATTAAAAGATAAATGCACCATGGCGGCCCGCCTGGCATTTTTATTTGCTCCAATGGAAGATAACATTGCTGTCACACAGGTGCCGATATTCTGCCCCATGATAATGGGAACCGCGGCGCCATAGGACACCTGCCCGGTGACAGCAAGGGCCTGTAAAATTCCTACAGAGGCAGAGCTGGACTGAATTACGGCTGTGAGCACCGCTCCTGCCAGCACCCCCAGAAAAGGGTTTTGAAATACTAAAAAGAGATTTTGAAATGCCGGAACCTGTCCCAGTCCTGCCACAGCGCCTGACATGGTTTCCATTCCGGTCATCAAAGTGGCAAATCCCAGAAAAATCATTCCTGTATCTTTCTTTTTCGCGCTTTTGCAGAACATATAGAAAATAATCCCTGCCAGGGCCAGCACAGGGGTAAAGGAAGATGGCTTCAGCAATTTTACAAATATATTACCGCTCTCGATTCCGGCAAGGCTCAGCACCCATGCGGTAACCGTTGTTCCAATATTTGCCCCCATGATCACATTCACTGCCTGCCGCAGAGTCATCAGCCCGGAATTGGCAAATCCCACCACCATAACTGTAGCCGCAGAAGAACTCTGAATCACCGCAGTGACCACAAGCCCGGTCAAAAGTCCTGCTGCCCTGTTGGTGGTCAATTTTCCCAGCAGACCGCTTAATTTCTCACCGGCCCGGCGTTCCAGAGCCTGTCCCATCACACTCATGCCGAACAGAAACAGCGATAAGCCCCCTGCCATGGCCAGTACGTCAAAAACATCCATATGCTTTTCTCCCTTACAATAATTAGAAAAACCGAACAGTATCATCTTATGTACTGTCCGGCTTTTCTATTCTTCATATTCAGGAATTTTTACACATGAATCTTTGCTGTCATTCCCAAAAGGTCCCGGTTCTCCTCAAGTATGGGATTCACCACCTGTTCCAGGAATACATCTACCTGATGGGGGGCACAGCCCACATATTTTGCCGGGTCCATAGTATCTTGCAGCTCCTCCAGCGTAAGGCTGAAGGCCGGGTCTGCGGCGATTAATTCCAGCAGATTATTTTCTTTTCCCTCTGCTTTCACATTTTTTGCCGCCTCCATGGAAAGTTCCCGGATGCGCTCATGAAGCTCCTGGCGGTCCCCGCCGGCTTTCACAGCGTCCATGAGAATATTCTCTGTGGCCATAAACGGCAGTTCTGCCATCAGGCGCTTATGAATCACTTTGGGATAGACCACCAGCCCATCCACCACATTCAGGCATAGATCCAAAATACCGTCCACTGCCAGAAATCCTTCCGGTATGCTCAGCCGCTTATTGGCCGAATCATCCAGTGTCCGCTCAAACCACTGGACAGCCGACGTAATGGCAGGATTCAGGGCATCCACCATCACATACCTGGACAATGAGGCAATCCGCTCACTGCGCATGGGATTTCTCTTGTATGCCATGGCTGAGGAACCGATCTGGTCCTTTTCAAAAGGTTCTTCCACTTCTTTTAAGTGCTGAAGCAGACGAATATCGTTGGAAAATTTATGAGCGCTGGCCGCAATCCCCGCCAGCACGTTAATCACACGGGTGTCCACTTTCCGGGAATAGGTCTGTCCAGACACAGGATAACACGCCTGAAATCCCATTTTCTCTGCAATCATGGGGTCCAGCTTGTCCACAACTTCCTGACGCCCCTCGAACAATTCCAGAAAGCTGGCCTGAGTCCCTGTCGTTCCTTTGGAACCCAAAAGTTTCATATTACCCAGCACATGGTCCAAATCCTCTAGATCCAGCAGGAATTCCTGCATCCACAGGGATGCCCGTTTTCCCACAGTAGTTGGCTGTGCCGGCTGGAAATGGGTGAAAGCAAGTGTGGGCAGACTCTTATATTCCTGTGCAAACCCTGCCAGCTTCTCCAGTACATTCAAAAGCTTACGCTTCACCAGTTTCAAAGCTTTCGTCATAACGATAATGTCCGTATTGTCCCCCACATAACAAGATGTGGCGCCCAGGTGGATAATCCCCTTGGCTTTTGGACACTGAACGCCATAGGCATACACATGGGACATGACGTCGTGGCGCACCTGGCGCTCCCGCTCCCTGGCCACGTCAAAATTAATGTCCTCCACATGTGCTTTTAGCTCATCAATCTGCTCCTGGGTAATGGGAAGACCCAGTTCCTTCTCTGTCTCCGCCAGGGCAATCCACAGCCGTCTCCAGGTCTTAAATTTCATGGCTGGAGAAAATATATACTGCATTTCTCTGCTGGCATAACGCTCCGACAAAGGGCTTTGGTAAATTTCCGTATTCATCTGTATCTCCTTTGCAATCACATCTGTTCCTTTTATTTTTCGTAGTCACCCCGGATGTCTTCTGAAGGAGGCTCCATAGGATATTTTCCGGTAAAGCAGCCCTGGCAGACTGACAGCCCCGGTGCCAGCTCAGAAAGCCTGTCCAGATTCAGATAGGCCAGACTGTCCGCGCCGATAATCTGGCAGATTTCCTCCACAGACCGGTTATAGGCGATTAACTGCTCTCTGGCGGGCACGTCTGTGCCAAAATAACAGGGCCACAAAAAAGGCGGCGAGCTGACCCGCATATGGACTTCCACAGCCCCGGCCTTTCTCAGCATCCGTACAATCCGGTCGCTGGTGGTTCCCCTCACAATGGAGTCATCAATCATAATGACTCGTTTCCCGTCAACGGCTTCCTTGAGTACATTGAGTTTTACCTGAACGCTGGACTCCCGGCTGCTCTGGCCCGGCTTAATAAATGTCCTGCCCACATAGCTGTTCTTTACAAATGCAGTTCCATACGGAATCCCGGATTCCATAGAGTACCCCAGCGCCGCCGCATTGCCTGACTCCGGCACGCCTACCACCAAATCAGCCTCAACCGGGGAATCTATGGCCAGGAAACGTCCCGCCCGGATTCTGGATGAATATACCCCCACCCCGTCAATCTCACTGTCCGGTCTGGCAAAATAAATATATTCAAAAATACAGCGTCCCTGCTCCTGGGGTTCTATACACATCCGCCTGTCTGAATGAATCTTCCCGTCTTTTGTGATGGTAACAATCTCACCGGGCTCCACATCCCGCACATACTCAGCTCCCACTGTATCCAGGGCACAGCTCTCTGAAGCCAGAATATAGGCATTATCCCTTTTTCCAATACAAAGGGGTTTAAAGCCGTAAGGGTCCCTGGTGCCAATCAGCTTCCTGGGAGACATGATAATCAGCGAATAAGAACCCTTGATCTTGCTCATGGCATTGGCCACGGCATCCTCCGCCGTTTTCGTATGAACCCGCTCCCGGGCAATGTGATAAGCAATCACCTCCGAATCGATGGTGGTCTGGAAAATAGCACCTCCATATTCCAGTTCCCTGCGAAGCTCAGCGGCATTGATTAAGTTTCCGTTATGGGCTACCCCCAAAGTACCTTTGATGTAGTTGAGCACCAGAGGCTGGGCATTCTCCCGGGTGCTGGCGCCAGCCGTGGAATAACGCACATGCCCCACACCGATATCTCCATGGAGAGCCTGTAGATTTTCCGGCGCAAATACCTCGTTCACCAGCCCCATTCCCTTATGGGAAGATACGCTTCTTTGTTTTCCCCTGGTATCGCCCACGGCGATTCCGCAGCTTTCCTGCCCCCTGTGTTGTAAGGCAAACAACCCATAATAGATGGTAGATGCCACGTCCTGCCCATCCAGGTCATAAATCCCAAAAACACCGCATTCTTCTCTTAATTGATCACCAGACTCCTGCTGGCAGTGGATTTGTTCCAGTTCTTTTCCCATGAAACCCCTCTCTAGACTCTCTTATTGAATCCCCAGCCGTTTAAATACTTCCTCGTATGCTTCTTCCACATTTCCCAGATCCCTGCGGAATCTATCCTTATCCAGCTTCTCATTTGTCTTCACATCCCACAGTCTGCAGGTATCCGGGGACACTTCATCTGCCAGCAGAATATCTCCATGAAAACGTCCGAATTCGATTTTGAAGTCAATCAGCCGGAGCCCCAAAGACAGAAAATATTCCTTCATCACCTGATTCACTGTCTTTGTATAACTTTTAATCTTATCAATTTCCTCCTGGGAAGCCAGTCCCAGAGCCAGCGCATAGTCATCGTTGATAAAAGGATCGCCCAGGTCATCGTTTTTATAGCTGAATTCCAGGATCGGGCACAGAAGCTCTCTGCCTTCTTCCACTCCCATCCGCTTGGAAAAGCTTCCGGCAGCCACATTGCGGACAATCACCTCGAGAGGTACGATTTCCACCTTTTTCACAGCTGTCTCCCTGTCGCTGAGTTCCTCCACCAGATGGGTGGGAACCCCTTCCTTTTCGATCATTTTGAAAATGTGGTTGCTCATCCGGTTATTGATGGCACCCTTTCCCACAATGGTTCCTTTCTTCTCCCCATTGAAAGCAGTGGCATCGTCTTTGTAATCCACAATCACCACTTCCGGGTCCTCTGTGGTAAATACTTTCTTTGCTTTTCCCTCATATAGCAGTTCTTTTTTTTCCATTGTCCTTATTATCCTTTCTTGTCTATTCTACCCGCGCCCGGCTCCTTTATCAGGAGCCTGTATTGCGGTGGTATTCCTTTGTCATGCGTTCCAGAAGTTCCTCCACGCTGTGTTCCTGCACACAGATATCTGTACTGCTGTAAAACTGTGAAATCTCATCCTGAATCTGTCTCCTGGTCTGCTCATCCACTTTCAGCTCCGCCAGCCTGCTCTCGTATTCAATGGGTGTCCTGGCATTGCTGTACGCCAGCAGATAGTGTTTCAGTGAATCTCTGGTGTGCAGACGCTCATATGCCTGCCCGAAACACTCCAGCGCCTCTTCCTTTTGAAAAAGCCGGCTGTAGGCACATCCCAGGTTATGGTAGACACTTCCCGCAAATCTGGGGGAGCTCTGTCTGCCGGATGTGAGTTCCAGAACCTTCCGGTAAACCCGGATGGCGTAAACATACTTTCTGTTTTCCATCAGACAGTCTGCTTTCAGCTTTTCTCTCACAGGCACAGACTGCTTCTCCAAGGCCGAAATTCTATTCCGGTAGGTGCGCATTTCTTCCTGTGTGAGATAATTCACCGAGCGCAGTACCTCACAGGCAAATTCCTCCAGGGGAACCGGGGTATATTCCGTCAGGGGGGCCAGTTTCCCGGCCAGCTCTTTCATCCCCAGCTCCTGGCCAAGCCATGTGCACAATCCCTGGTTCATCAGACTGTCGTCTGCCAGATGAAGATTTTTATACAGATAATAACACAATTCTTCCACAGAATAAATATTGATGCCGATATTTTCTATATAATAAGGAACTGCTGCCATCGGCTCCCGGCATAAGATATAACCGCTCATGAACACCTCCTTAGACCTGAATGGTCTCCGTCCATATCTTCTTACTCGAGGGGTACATTTCCCCAAATCCCATATCTTTTACCGTAATTTTACAAGTAGTCTCCGTCTGGCATTCCAGACACACCCGCAGACGGGTGGTCCGGTTGGGCCTGGGCACAAGCCCGGGCAGAGACATGGAAACCTTTTGTCTCTCACTGGACTGCATATGGCTGATATGAAACGTAAGCTGATTGGTATCGTCGAGAATCAGGTCAAACTCTGACCGGCACTCATACCAGTTCTTACCCGCCTGAATAATGGAATAATAGGCGGGGGACCCCATAATCATCATATCCATACCGATATTATATTTCACCAGGGCATCGCTCAGATACAAATATCTCCGAAGCTCCCTGTCTTCCAGTTTCTCCTTCGCCGTATAGCAGGCTCCTTTGGCAAACAGGTTATTGCCATAGAAAACCTTTCTCTGATGTCTGCACAAAGCGGTAATGGAATTGGACGCCCATTCCTGGTGGAACCCTTTCCCTGTGATGAGGATACTGGAGTACATTCCCCTCCCCAGAGTATCCTGGATAAATCTGGAAAATTCTCTGTCACGCATCTGAGGGTCCTCTGTCAGTTCCTTTGAGACCGGCTTTTCCAGCGTAACCAGCACAGGCTTGGTATTGCCGGTCATTGAAAGTCTGCGGAAACTGACCTTGTCTTTGTCAAAAGCATACCAGCCCACTCCCCGGCTCCAATATTCTGCCTTCTGACACATAGCATAATAGTAAAAGCTTTCCGAATAATCCTGAAGTATATACCTGTCACGGGCAAGTCCCACCTCCTCACAGGCTTTCCTCAGGTGTTCTACCATAACCCCGGTAAGTCTCTGTACGGTAATCACCAGACATTTGGTATGCTTCACAGGCTCCACTACACCCAGCGCTTTCAGTATCTGATTGAGAAAAATCCCCATCAGCTCCCAGGGATTCATTTCTTCCCCGCCCACCTGTACCGCTTTTGTGTCATTGCAGATATCATAGAGATCCTCCACCAGAATCCCTCCCTGCTCCTTCGCATGATAGACGGCTTCTATGCCGAAATACCAGACCTCTTTCCCTGCGGCCCTGCAGACGCAGGTGGGAAATTCATATTGGCTGGTATCCAGCTTTACAGGCAGCGATGCCGGCTCTTTTACCTTCCTGTCATAATAGCACAGCTGCGACAGACTTTTCCCAAAATCAATACCTATCAGAATATCTCTAATTTCGTTCATAAACCGTTCCTTCTACAATGGGGAACATATTCTCCACAAATTTTTCCTGTTCCAGATACCGGGTCATTTTCTCTTTCAGAGCGTCCATTTTACCCAGTTTCTTTGCCGCCAGTATCTCATTGAGCATCTGGTATTTCGTCTCCCTTGCCTGATGGGACATGGATTTTGTCAGAGTCTTTTCACTGGTCTTCTTCTCTTTGCCATCCAGTTCTATGGAAAAATAATAGTGGATAGCCTCCCCATAAAAAAGAGTAAACGCTCTCCCGTGGATTCCCTCAAACAGATTGGGCAGAGGCTCCTGACGATATTCCCTCCCATCCCCCATTCCTGTATCCAGGGCATAATGAATGGTAACTTTCGCCCTGGGGCTTACGATACATTCCACAAAAACTTTATCGTCCAGCTGGTACACTCCCAGAAGCTCTCTGGGCAGCTTCCGGAAAAAGGCAAAGGTGAGATTCCTGTGATAACATTCCTCCAGCAGTTCCTGAAGCTGCCGGGACTGGGAATCACTCAGCTTTCTCTTTTCGCACAGATAGGCAAACAGCGCCAGACGGCATACCAGCTCCAGAGGCCAGCCCCAGTCGTACACCAGCTCCAGATACTGGGCCACATACTCCGGCATAGGCTTTTTCCATACAAAATAACCATAGGACCAGAAGGTGAGATACCGGATAATAATCTGCTCTTTTCCCTTATGCCGCACATAGTACTCCAGCACCTGGCTGCCCTCCCAGAAATAATCCCTGACAAAAACACTGGCCGCCAGCAGGTCTTCCTCCAGCTGATACGTATCCATCTGGAAATCCCTGGCTGCACCCCACAGCTGATACAGACTGGATATCGGCCCGATATAATACTGCATCAGATACTGAAGAACTACCTCATCGTACTTTTTATTCTGGAAAACATGCACTGCCAGAGCAGTGAGGTCCTCGTCTTCTTCAAATTCACGGCTCAGAATCAATCTGCTGCAC
>CAJURF010000041.1 GCA_910588825.1 uncultured Lachnospiraceae bacterium | reverse complement strand
TGTTGACCAAAGGATTGGACGGCTGTTTATCAATTTATCCCATGGACGAATGGAAAGCCTTTGAAGAAAAGCTGAAGGCGCTGCCACTTACAAATAAAAGCGCCAGAGCCTTCTCAAGATTCTTTGTAGCCGGAGCTACGATGTGTGAACTGGACAAGCAGGGGAGAATTCTCGTACCGGCAACGCTGCGGGAGTTTGCTGGTCTGGAGAAAGACGTGGTGCTCACGGGGAATATTACCCGTATTGAAGTATGGAGCAAAGAAAAATGGATTGAAAACAGTAATTATGATGATATGGACAGCATTGCGGAAGAAATGCAGGAAATGGGCATTGTAATCTGATCATCAAACGCGGACAGCGAGGAGATTAACATGAACTTTGTGCATAAATCAGTATTACTGGAGGAAACGATAAATGGACTGCGGGTGGGACCGGAGGGCATTTACGTTGACGGAACACTGGGAGGCGCCGGGCACGCAAAAAAGGTGTGCGAAAAACTTTCTGCCAAGGGGAGATTTATTGGTATAGATCAAGACCAGGACGCAATAATTGCTGCAACCAGGCGATTGGAGAGATATAAGGGGAATATTACCATCGTTCGCAGCAATTATTGTTACATGGTACAGAAACTAAAGGAACTTGGAATTACAAAAGTTGATGGAATATTATTGGATTTGGGAGTGTCCTCTTATCAGCTGGATACTGCTGACAGAGGATTTACCTATCAGCAGGATGCTCCGCTGGATATGCGGATGGACCAGAGGATGGAGAGGACTGCCAAAGATATTATAAATGAATACAGTGAACAAGAATTGTGCAAAGTGATACGGGACTACGGTGAGGACAAGTCTGCCAGAAACATTGCCAGGCAGATTGTCCGGGTGAGAAAGGACAAGCCAATTGAGACCACCGGGGAGTTGGTGGAAATCATAAAGGAGGCTGTACCCAAGAAGTTTCGTATGGCGCCGGGACACCCGGCAAAAAGGACTTTTCAGGCTCTGAGAATTGAATTGAATCAGGAGCTGAAGGTGCTTGAGGATTCACTGGAAGATATGATTGGATTGTTAAATCCAGGGGGGAGGATCTGTGTCATCACCTTTCACTCTCTGGAGGATCGAATTGTAAAAAATATATTTAGAAAATGTGAGAATCCCTGTATATGCCCCAGGGATTTTCCTGTTTGTATCTGCGGCAGGAAATCCCTGGGAAGGGTGGTTACCAGGAAACCTATACTGCCCAGCCAGGAGGAGAAGGAGGAGAATCGAAGGTCAAAAAGTGCGAAGCTGAGGATATTTGAACGTGCAGTCTGTGAGGTGGACTAGAATCTGGTACAGCAGCACTGTGCAGATGGGAGGAACTATGGCCAGTACAAGACAAAACGGATCTTACAACCGAAGAACATCTTACGGGCCCAGGGGCACATATGTGGATGGAAATACCGTGAGAAGGGTACAGGCACTTCCAAAGGAAGAAAGACAGCAGCACAGAAAAACAATCAGCCGTACGGCCAGGAAGAACAGAGAACGTGCCCAGAGTATGAGCGTGGTCTTTGTTTTATTCCTGGCAGTGGTTTCTGTGGCTGTTCTGATTACCTGTGTGCAGTTTCTGCAGTTGAAGTCACAGATTACCAGAAGCATTCAGAAAACCGCTGAATTGGAGAGTACGTATAATCAGCTCAAAACAGACAATGATGCCTATGAAAGCCAGATCAGTTCTTCTGTGGATCTGAATCAGGTGAAGCAGGCTGCCATGGGGCAGCTGGGCATGAAATATCCGTCGGAAAACCAGATTTTTACGTATCAGATAGAAAAAGGAAGCTATGTCAGGCAGTATCAGGATGTGCCGGATGCAAAAGAGTGAGTGCTTTATATGAAAAAAAGAAAAACCATTAAAAAACTGGATATTAAAATGCGGCGGAAGCTGGTGGGGCTTTTCGCAGCAGTTCTGGCTGTTTTTTTTGTTTTACTCACCCGCATTACCTATATCAATGCAGTGAGCGGGGAAAAATATAAAAAGCAGGTGCTCACTCAGGCACAGCAGCAGTATGACAGCCGGGTTCTGCCTTTTAAACGGGGGGATATTCTGGACAGGAACGGGACTCTTCTGGCAGCCAGCAATAAGGTCTATAACGTGATTTTGGACTGCAAAGCTGTGAATTCTGATCAGGAGCGGTATCTGGAACCTACTGTGCAGGCTTTGACGGGGCTGCTGGGGGCGGATGAGGAAGAAGTGCGTGGTGTTTTAAGCGAGGAAGACACCCGGGAAAGCCAGTATTGTATCTTGATGAGGGATCTGGATATGGATACGAAGAAGGCTTTTGAAGATTACACAGACGTGGGGCCGGACAGCGGGCTTTCAGAAGAGGAAATCGAAAGGCGCAGCAACATTGCGGGAATCTGGTTTGAGGAGAGATATAAGAGAAATTATCCTATGAATACGCTGGCCTGCGATACCATTGGGTTTACAGACGGCGACCATGCAGACTGGGGGCTGGAAGGGTATTATGATTCTGTCTTAAATGGAGTGGACGGCCGGCAGTATGGCTATTTCAGCAGTGATTCCACCGTAGAGCAGAATATTATCCAGCCCACAGACGGAAAGACCATCAAGACCACATTGGATATAGGGATTCAGCAGATTGTAGAGAAATACCTTCAGGCCTTTATACATGCCATGGGTTCAGAAGAACTGGGCGCTATTGTCATGGACCCTGACAATGGGGAAGTGCTGGCAATGGGGACGAAAGATTTTTATGACCTGAATAATCCCAGGGACTTGTCCAGCAAATTTACCCAGCAGGAAATAGAACAGATGTCAGATGAAGACACAGTAATGAATCTAAATGAAATGTGGCAGAATTTCTGTGTGACAGAGGCATTTGAACCCGGCTCCACAGTGAAACCGCTGGTGATAGCGTCCGCCCTGGAGAGCGGGATTATCCAGAAAGATACCATGTTTAACTGTGACGGCGGCTGGAGCTATGGGGAAAATGATGACGAGTATATCAGGTGCAACGGCTTTCACGGTGATCAAACCCTGGCCCAGGTGACCGCCAATTCCTGTAATGACGCCATGATGCAGATCGGCGCCATGATGGGCGGCGAGAAATTTCTGGAATCCCAGAGCATGATGAATTTCGGCAGCAGGACAGGGATTGACCTTCCGGGAGAGAGTGCAGGGGTGCTTCATACAAAAGACAGCCTGGGCTCTGTGGAGCTGGCCACAGACTCTTTCGGCCAGGGATTTATGATGACCATGATTCAGGAAATCTCTGCCATCAGTTCTGTGATCAATGGGGGATATTATTATCAGCCCCATCTGGTGAGCAAGATTTTGGACAGCGATGGGACAGTGGCCAAAGAATTTACCCCTGTTTTGATGCGCCAGACTGTCTCGGCAGATATTTCGGCCAGTGTCCGGGAGCATATGCGCACTGCAGTGGAAGAAGGAACCGGAAAATATTCCAAGGTACAGGGCTACAGCTCCGGGGGAAAATCAGGGACAGCGGAGAAGTTTCCACGGGATCAGGGAAATTACCTGGTATCTTTTATCGCGTTTGCCCCTGTGGAAGACCCGCAGATTGTAGTGTATGTGGTCATCGACGAGGCGCATACAGAAAATCAGGAGAGCAGTAAACTGGCCCAGTACATTGTTCAGGGAATTTTGTCGGAGGCACTGCCATATCTGAATATTGAGCCGGATGAGACAGAAGACGGTGTGATTCCTACCACAACCTTGTGGTCAGGATTTTCCAGCTATCTGGAGGAGACAGGGCAGCTGTCCGGCGGATTGGGAAATACCCAAATCGGAGGCTCTGAGGAGGCCCAGGGAGGCCCTGAGGAACAGCCGGCTATGGGAAATAATATCCCCCAGCCGCCGGAATCCAATGAAGAACTGGACTTGAATAATGATGTGCAAAGCGACGGTATTACCAATGAAGATGCCGGATTTTAAAACGCTGATAGATTCATAATTAAGGCGATATAACGGAAGTTATACCGCCTTATGGTATTTTTTGGGAAACGCCGAATAGATTATTAGAGAAGTGAAATGAGACAGACGGCGTTTTATGAAAAAAAATAAGACATTTCATAAGAAAAAAGTATTTGTTGTATTTCTCTGCTGTGCAGCCATGCTGCTGGGGCTGACTGTCCGGCTGGTATGGCTGATGGTGGTACAGTCTGATTATTATTCTGAGAAAGCCCAGCAGCTTCATGAACGGGAGCGGGATATTAAGGCTGCCAGAGGAAAAATTATTGATGCCAGCGGGGTGGTCCTGGCGGCAAATAAAACAGTATGCACCATTTCTGTTATACATAACCAAATCACAGACCCGGAAGGGGTGATTGCCATGCTGTCCAGGGAGCTGGAGCTTCCGGAAGATAAAGTCCGAAAACGGGTAGAGAAGGTGTCTTCCATAGAGAGAATCCAGGCCAACGTGAAAAAGGAGACAGGGGACCGTATCCGGGGCTGCGGCATGGACGGGGTAAAGGTGGATGAAGATTTCCGTAGATATTATCCCAAAGGTTCCCTGGCTTCCAGAGTTTTAGGTTTTACCGGAGGGGATAACCAGGGAATTATCGGATTGGAGGTGAAATATGAGAAGTACCTGAAAGGGATACCCGGTCAGATTCTGACGGCCACAGATGCCAGAGGAATCGAGCTGGATGAGGTGGGAGAAAACAGGATCGACCCGGTTCCCGGATATAACCTTCAGATCAGCCTGGATACCAATATCCAGCTGTATGCCCAGCAGGCGGCTCTTAAAGTTCTGGAGGAAAAACAGGCGGACAGCGTGTCCATTCTGATGATGAACCCTCAAAACGGAGAGATTCTGGCCATGGTTAACGTGCCGGAATTTGATTTGAATGACCCGTTTACTCTGAATTACACGGTGAGCAGCAATCAGATTTCCCAGGAAGAAAAGCAGGAGCTTTTAAACCGCATGTGGCGCAATCCCTGTCTCAACGACACCTATGAGCCGGGGTCCACTTTCAAGATCATCACAGCGTCCGCAGGGCTGGAAGAAGGTGTGGTAAAGCTTACCGACACCTTCTCCTGTCCAGGCTACCGGGTGGTGGAGGACCGGAGAATTCACTGTCACAAAAGGACTGGTCACGGGTCTGAGACCTTTGTGCAGGGGGCGCAGAATTCCTGCAATCCGGTGTTCATTGATGTGGGACAGCGGCTGGGAGTGGATAATTTCTATAAATATTTTAAACAGTTCGGCCTGCTGGAGAAGACGGGCATTGACCTGCCAGGAGAAGCCTCCACCATTATGCATAATCCAAAAAACATGGGGCTGGTGGAGCTGGCTACGGTTTCTTTCGGACAGTCTTTTCAGATTACGCCCATTCAGCTGGCTGCCACTGTCAGCTCTCTGGTTAATGGGGGCAGAAGGGTGACTCCCCATTTCGGGGTGAGCATACAGAGTGAGGATGGCACGTATGTAAAAAAACTGGAATATGAAACAAAAGACGGCATCATTTCAGAGGAGACATCCCGGACTCTGCGGGGAGTCCTGGAAAGCGTGGTATCACAGGGCTCCGGGAAAAATGCTTATATTGAAGGTTATACCATAGGCGGGAAAACGGCCACATCCCAGACACTGCCCAGAAGTGCCCATCGGTACATTTCGTCTTTTGTGGGATTTGCTCCTGCGGAGGAGCCGGAGATACTGGGCCTGTGTATTATCAATAACCCCCAGGGGATTTATTATGGGGGAACCATAGCAGCTCCAGTGATCCGCGGTATTTTTGAGAATGTTCTGCCGTATCTGGGCATTTCGAAAAGTGGTTGATAAATAAAGAAAAAAGAATTATACTTAAACACGATCCAAAGTTCCTAACGAAAGAATATAAGAGGTGTTCTATGAATTTTCAAGTAACGATTCCCGTGTTGATTGCGTTTGCCATCAGTGTGGCACTGGGACCGGTTGTCATCCCATTTCTGCGCAGGTTGAAAATGGGGCAGACGGAACGGGCAGAGGGGGTTGCCTCCCATTTAAAAAAGGCAGGAACCCCCACCATGGGCGGGATTATTTTCCTGCTGGCTGTGGTTATCACATCCCTGTTTTACATCCGGGATTATCCCAAGATTACGCCCATATTGTTTTTAACGCTGGGATTTGGGCTCATCGGTTTTCTGGATGATTATCTAAAAGTGGTTCTTAAGCGTTCAGACGGGCTGCTGGCCTGGCAGAAATTTCTCCTGCAGATTCTGGTGACGGCGGTTTTCGCGTTCTATCTGGTGAACTATACTGATGTGCCGCTGACTATGAAAATCCCGTTCTGGAGCGGTCATTACTGGGATATCAGCTGGCTGTCCATTCCCCTTTTGTTTGTGGCCGTGATCGGTATTGTAAACGGAGTGAACTTTACAGACGGCCTGGATGGTCTGGCCTCCAGCGTGACCATTATGGTGGCCGTGTTCTTTACCGTAGTCTCCATCGGTCTAAACAGCGGTGTGGAACCCATCACCTGTGCGGTTGTGGGCGGACTGATGGGATTTCTGCTGTTCAACGTATTCCCTGCGCAGGTGTTTATGGGGGATACGGGCTCTCTGGCCCTGGGGGGATTTGTGGCGGGTACCGCTTACATGATGCAGATGCCCTTGTTTATCATTCTGGTGGGATTTATTTATCTGCTGGAGGTGGTTTCTGTCATGATGCAGGTGACTTATTTTAAACTTACCCATGGAAAACGGATTTTTAAAATGGCGCCCATTCACCATCATTTTGAGCTCTGCGGATGGTCAGAGACCCGTGTGGTGGCTGTATTTGCCATTGTGACCGCCATCTTGTGTCTGATTGCTCTGATGGCGTTGTAGAAGACAAGGAGAAAAAAGATGAATATAGCAGGAAAAAATGTGCTGGTGTTCGGTTCCGGAGTGAGCGGCATCGGGGCGGCCGGCTTGATTGGGAAAATGGGGGCCTGTCCCATCATTTTTGATGGAAATACGGCAGTGGACAGACAGGATATTTTGAATAAAATGGGAGATGGCTGCACACCGGAAATATACATTGGGGAACTGCCTGCCCAGGTGAAGGACAAGCTGGATCTGGTGGTGCTCAGTCCAGGCGTGCCCACAGATCTTCCCTTGGTCAAAGAGTTTTACAGCCGGGGTATCCGGGTGTGGGGGGAAGTAGAGCTGGCTTATCAGGCAAGTCTCTCCCGGCGGGTGCTGGCAGTTACCGGAACCAATGGAAAAACCACCACCACTGCGCTGCTGGGGAAGATTTTCTCGGATTATGAGGAGTCCGTGTTCGTGGTGGGCAATATTGGGACTTCCTATACATCGGCGGCCCTTTTGATGAGAGAGGACAGTGTTACAGTGGCCGAGCTCAGCAGTTTTCAGCTGGAGACTATTGATACCTTTGCTCCCAGGGTCAGCGCCATCTTGAATATCACAGAAGATCATTTGGACAGGCACCATACTATGGAGGCTTATATAGAAGCAAAAGAAGCCATTGTCAGGAATCAGACAGAGAATGATGTGTGTGTGCTCAATTACGAGGACAGTGTACTGCGGGAGTTCGGACAGGGGATAACGCCTGCCTGTGTGTATTTTTCCAGTGTCCGAAAGCTTCCCAGAGGGATTTTCCTCAGAAATGAATCCGGCGGCAGATGGATCATATGGAAGGATGAGAACGGGGAGATACCGGTGGTGGAGCTGAAAAGACTGAAGCTTCTGGGACAGCACAATTATGAAAATGTAATGGCAGCCACAGCTATGGCTTACTGTGCAGGGGTGCCCATGGAACATATCCGCCAGAGTATCTGTGCCTTTCAGGCAGTGGCCCACAGGATTGAGTATGTGGCTGAGAAGAACGGAGTAGTCTATTACAACGATTCCAAAGGGACCAATCCGGATGCGGCTATCAAGGGGATACAGGCCATGAACCGTCCCACCTGGCTGATTGCGGGGGGGTATGATAAATCGGCAGATTACCGGGAATGGATACGTGCTTTCGGGGGAAAGGTCCGCTGTCTGGTACTCATTGGCCAGACGAGAGAGAAAATTGCCCATGCAGCCAGAGAGGAAGGATTCACCGAGATTCAGATGGCGGAGAATCTAGAGGAAGCGGTGGGTATCTGTGCCAAAATGGCCAGGCCCCAGGAGGCGGTGCTGCTGTCTCCGGCCTGCGCAAGCTGGGGACAATTTGATAATTATGAGCAAAGAGGTGATATGTTTAAGGCTTATGTACATAAATTAGAATAAGGGGGCTGGTCATTGCGGGGGTTTTTCAGGAGTGACGAGTTTGGGCAAAAGAAACAAAACGGAGCTCAAAACCGTTTTGAATTCGCTCCTTATTTGTTTCTTTTGCCTAAACTCTGGTTTATGAAAGGAGCCGTTTCTCAATGAGCAGCCAGAGTGTTGAGAGAGGTGGGGATTTTTGCCGTTGAGGAAACCTGTTGAAAAGAAAGCGGATGGAGCCTTATTTATTCTTGTACTGATCCTTGTTGTTTTAGGACTCGTAATTTTATATAGTACCAGTGCGTATAATGGGCGGGTCAAATTCCATGACTCCGCCTATTATTTTAAGAAGCAGTTATTTGCCACAGCACTGGGAATGATGGCTATGTATCTGGTCTCCCGGATAGATTATCATTGTCTGGTGAATCTGGCTCCTTTTTGTTATGCGGGGGCGCTGGTGCTCTCCACAGCTGTTTTATTTTTCGGGCAGGAGTACAATGGGTCGAAGCGCTGGCTTGCACTGGGGCCTCTTTCTTTTCAGCCTTCCGAATTCGCAAAACTGGCTGTGATTTTATTTCTTGCGTACCGGATGGAGAAAAGCACAGGAAAAACCACAGGTATCTGGTTTATGTGCAAAGTGATGCTGTGGCTGCTGCCTATTGTGGGGCTGGTGGGCACCAATAATCTGAGCACAGCCATTATCATTCTGGGAATCGGGGTGATTTTAATCTTTGTGTCCAATCCCAAATATCTACAGTTTATCGGGCTTGGAGCAGGAGGCATTGCCTTTATGGGGATTTTTCTGGCAATGGAGAGCTACCGGCTGGAGCGTCTGGCTGTCTGGCGGGACCCGGAAAATTTTGAAAAAGGGTTTCAGACCATTCAGGGTCTTTATGCCATTGGAAGCGGAGGGATTTTCGGCCAGGGGCTGGGAAGCAGCATGCAGAAGCTGGGATTTGTGCCGGAAGCTCAAAATGACATGATCTTTTCCATTATCTGTGAGGAGACTGGGCTGGCGGGGGCTTTTCTGGTTATGGTGGTGTTTGCTCTGCTTCTGTGGAGGCTGATGGTGGTGTCCACCCATGCACCGGATCTGATGGGAGCCATGATTGCAGTGGGTATTATGGGGCATATGGCCATTCAGGTGATTTTGAACATTGCGGTGGTGACCAACACCATACCCAACACAGGCATTACCCTGCCTTTCATCAGCTATGGGGGAACTTCTGTATTGTTTCTGCTCAGTGAAATGGGTCTGGCGCTCAGTGTCAGCCGTCACAAAAAGCAGATGCGTGCATAGGATAATCCATAAGAGGTTCTTGAGGTGTTTGATTTGAAAAGTATCCGGATACAGGGCGGATGCCCATTAAATGGCACGGTTCGTATACAGGGCTCCAAAAATGCGGCGCTTCCTATGATGGCGGCGGCAGTGCTGCACAGGGGGACTACGGTTCTGCATAATTGTCCGCGGATTGCGGATGTGTCTTTTATGGAAAAGATACTGCGCCATCTGGGAGCCAGGACCAGCTGGAAAGAAAATTCCCTTTCTCTTGACTGCTCCTGCCTGCAAAATACCAGCATACCGGCAGAATATGCCTGCCAGATGCGCTGTTCCATTATTCTGCTGGGAGCGTTATTGGGAAGGTTTGGGAGAGGGGCCATTGCGCCGCCCGGCGGCTGTGTGATCGGAAAAAGACCGGTGGATCTCCATCTGTCTGCGCTGGAGGCCATGGGCGTCCACATAGAAGATGAAAATGAGATGTTAAAAGCGTCCACATCTGGTCTAAAAGGGCGCATCATCTGCTTTTCCAGACAGAGCGTAGGGGCTACGGAACACGGAATGATTGCGGCAGTACTGGCGCAGGGAACCACCTGCCTGGAAAATTGCGCAAAAGAGCCGGAGATTGTATGGCTGGCGGAATTTTTAAAGGGGATGGGTGCGTCTGTGACAGGGGCGGGGACCAAAAGAATCTGCATCAGGGGAACGGAAAAACTCCACGATAGTGAATTTACCATACCGCCGGACCGGATTGTGGCGGGCACATATTTGTGCGCAGCGGCTATTACCAGAGGCAGAATCTGTCTGGAAAATCCCCCTGTCTCAGAATTGTCTGCTTTTTTGGGAATCTATGGGAAAATGGGTGGACAATATGATATGGTTGGTGGTAAACTGATAGCAGATGCCTCCAGGGCAGACGGCCCGGTAACCCGGCTGGAAACAGAAGTATACCCAGGGTTCTCTACAGATCTCCAGTCGCCTGTAATGGCGGTCCTGACCCTGGCCAGAGGAAAAAGCCATATCCGGGAAAATATTTTCGAAGACCGCTTCCGGACAGCACAGGAACTGGTGCGTATGGGGGCGCACATCCGCCTTAACGGCAGAGACGCCTATATAGACGGCGTAAAGAGGCTGGCAGGCTGTAAAGTGAAGGCACAGGAGCTGCGGGGCGGCGCTGCATTGATACTGGCGGGGCTGGCGGCCCAGGGAGAGACCTGTGTGGAGAACTTCCATCTGGTGGAGCGGGGGTATGAGAGGATACAGGAGGATATTGCGGCGCTTGGGGGGCGGGCTGTGGTGGAGGAGTAAGCGGCATTTGTATGGCAGACGGACGCCCCAGCGGACAGGGCGTGTATATCATAGGCAGTCCTCCCCGTCTGACGGCGTACGTCCTTGGGAAATATTGGAGAAAGGAAAAATGAAAGGCGAGGTACAGGAAGAATATGAGAAACCGCACATACACGCATGTGGGAAGGAACAAAAATCATAGAATCGCTGCTATTATTGGGCTCCTGCTGCTGGGGGCTGTGGGCTGGTTTTTCATTTTTTTCAGAGTTCGTAATGTAGAAGTGGCCGGAAGTACTCATTACTCAGACGAACAAGTGAAAGACATTGTGCTCAAAGGGCCTCTGGCAGATAATTCTATCCTGGCTCCATTTTTCTGTTCCAGGAAACATACAGGGGAAATTTCCTTTATTGATGCGGTGGAAGTCAGTTACGTGGATCCTGACACGATTTTGATCGGTGTAAAAGAGAAGCAGTCCATTGGATGTGTGCGATATCTGGACTGCTATGTATACTTTGACCGGGAGGGGACGGCGATTGAATCTTCAGTAGAACGTGATGAGAATATTCCTTATTATGCGGGAATGGAGCCGTCCTCCATATGTCTGAACCAGCCCATGCAGCTGCAAGATGGAGCGTTTCTGCGTGTGGCAGTAAGTCTTTTTCAAATGTTTCAGGAAAACGTCCAGCCGCCAGACTACATTTCGGTGGAGGAGCAGTCAAAAATCATTCTTGTCTATGGGGATATTCAGGCGAATTTAGGCAAAGATGGGTATCTGGATGATAAAATGTCGAGAATGTCTGCTATTCTTCCTCAGCTGGGGGGGAGAAAGGGGATTCTTCATCTGGAGAATGTGACTTCCGAGCGGAAAAATATCACTTTTGAGGATACGGGGGGAGACGGAGCCTAAAATTAAAAAAAATATAAAGAAACAGTTGATAAATCTTTCAAAAAAATATATTATAGAATTGATAGTCTTTTATAATTAAATTGTTGAGACTGTGGCACAAAAGGTCTCAGATAAATCGGACAGTCATACCGTTTGAATGCGGAACCCGTATTTAAAATAAAGAGGGGGGTATGCGGATATGATTTTCTGGTGACCATAGATATAGAAGATTGAAAGTAATTGTAAGATACGAAACAGTTACGATTGAAGGGGAAATAAAAAGGGGAATAAAGGAGGAAGTACGTTGTTAGAGATTATGACAAACGAGGCCGAATCATCTGCTAAAATTATAGTGATCGGTGTGGGTGGAGCCGGTAATAACGCGGTGAACCGCATGGTAGAGGAAGCGATTGCCGGAATTGAGTTCGTTGGAGTTAATACAGATAAGCAGGCGCTGGCTCTGTGTAAAGCGCCGACAGTACTTCAGATCGGAGAAAAGTTGACAAAAGGACTGGGTGCGGGAGCGCAGCCAGAGGTGGGTAAGAAGGCGGCTGAGGAGAGTATCGAGGAACTTAAGCAGCTGATGGAAGGGGCAGACATGGTTTTTGTTACCTGCGGCATGGGCGGAGGAACCGGAACAGGGGCGGCACCCATTGTGGCTGGAGCTGCAAAAGAGATGGGGATTCTCACAGTGGGCGTAGTGACAAAACCTTTCCGTTTTGAGGCTAAAACGCGGATGAATAACGCGCTGATGGGAATAGAGAATTTGAAAGAAAATGTGGATACTCTGATTGTGATTCCAAATGACAAGCTTTTGGAGATTGTGGACAGGCGTACCACAATGCCGGAAGCCCTGAGAAAGGCTGATGAGGTTCTGCAGCAGGCAGTACAGGGAATCACGGATTTGATTAATCTGCCTGCTTTGATCAATCTGGATTTTGCAGATGTCCAGACTGTTATGACAAACAAGGGGATTGCACATATTGGTATTGGAGAGGCAAAGGGAGACGAGAAAGCACTGGAAGCTGTGGAACAGGCAGTGTCCAGTCCCCTTTTGGAAACTACCATCAAGGGTGCTTCCCATGCAATTATAAATATTTCTGGGGATATTTCCCTGATGGATGCCAACGACGCGGCAAGTTATGTACAAGAGCTGACGGGAGAAGAGGCAAATATTATTTTCGGCGCTATGTATGATGACAGCGTTGCAGATGCAGCCCGCATAACAGTCATTGCCACTGGACTGGACGAGCCGCAGCAGCCCAGTAAGATCGGGTATGGGATGAGAGGTTCATCATCTTCGCCCTTTGGAGGTCCGGCAAACCGGTCTTCAGCGTCTCATATCAATGCAGGTACCGGCAAGACGGCAGCGCCAAAGAGTAAGACAGGCACAGCAGCGGCAGGGGGAAATGTGTCAAATCTGAAAATTCCCAATGTTGCGCCCATTGAGCCAAAGATTCCTACAAGCACAGTACAGAAAAAGGATATCCAGATACCGGATTTCCTTAAAAGATAAGCAGATAAAAAGACAGGTTATCATATACGGGCGGACAACCTGTCTTTTGTGTATGAACATTTACACTTTAATATACCCCAGCGTCTCCATCACAGAGAAGATTAAAATAGCAACCAGACATACAGGAGCAATCCAGCGTATCATGATGGTATAGAATGTTTTCATCTTGAACTTCCCATTCAATTCCACCTCTTCGATAATCGCTTTCGGTTTTATCACATATCCGATGAAAATGCAGGTCAAAAGGGCAATGACGGGCATTAAGATGCTGTTGCTGACAAAGTCAAAGAAATCCAGCAGGCTCATATGGAATGGGCTGATAAAATCCAGTACCCCGAATCCCAGGCAGGTGGGAATCCCCAAAAGTGCCATAATCGCGGCCACAGACAGACAACCTGTCCTGCGGCTGCATTTTGTCTTATCCTGAACTATGGAGACACAGGCTTCTGTCAGGGAGATGGACGAGGTCAGCGCAGCAAAAAGCACCAGCAGGAAAAAGACGACGCCGATTACCGTGCCGAAAGCCATGGCATCAAAAACTTTGGGCAGGGTGACGAACATCAGGCTGGGACCTTTGCCCAGGGCGGATTCGTCGCCTCCGGAAAAAATGAAAACGGAAGGCACAATCATCAGACCGGCCAGAAACGCAATTCCCGTGTCAAAAAGTTCAATATGGCGGACAGACTGTTCCATGTTGTCTTCACTCTTCATATAAGAACCGTAAGTGATCATGATACCCATAGACAGCGACATGGAGTAGAACAACTGTCCCATAGCGGCCAGCAGCGTGGTGGCGCTGAACCGGGAAAAATCCGGGCGCAGATAGTAAGTGACCCCCTCCATGGCCCCTGGCTGCATCAGGACAAAAACGGCGATTACAATTGACAGCACAACCAGAACCGGCATGAGGATTTTGCTCACCCGCTCGATTCCGTTGGAGACACCCCAGAGGACGATAAATACCGTACAGCCTGCAAAAATCAGGAAGCATACCAAAGGGGAGCCTGCCTGGGTGATAAACTGAGTAAAATAGTCATCGCTGGCGGCAGCAGAAGCCTGATTGGATACGAAGACAGTTAAGTATTTCAGCACCCAGCCGCCAATTACACAATAGTACGGGACAATGATAAATGGAACAACACTTGCCAGATATCCCAGAAAGGAAACTCTCTTGTCCAGGGCTTCGTATGCGCCGATTACACTTAACCGGGTTTTCCGTCCCAGGGAAATCTCCGATACCATAAGGGTAAACCCTAAAGTTACAGCAAGAATTAAATAGAGCAGCAGAAAAATGCCGCCTCCATGTTTTGCGGCCAGATAGGGAAAACGCCATAGGTTTCCCAGGCCGACAGCGGACCCGGCAGCCGCCATAATGAATCCGAGTTTGTTGGAAAAATTACTTCTTTTCTTTTCCAAGTTTCTTTCCTCCCTTTTGTCGAGCAGTTTAGGTAATTGTAAAACATCTGAGCAGGTTTTACAGTACCTAAAATGTGTATTTTGTACTATTATCCCATCAAATTGGAAAAAATACAATGTATAATCTGTTTTTTTCGGTACATAATAGGCATGTACTCAACAATTGTAAATCCACTGAGTACGCCGATAAATTTAGGAGGTGAAAGCTATGCCGCAATTAAAATGTTCAGCAGTAACCTGTGTGTTCAATAAGCAGGAATTGTGTTCCAGAGGTGATATTCAGGTGACTGGAGATCAGGCCAGCACAGCGGATCAGACCTGCTGCGGAAGTTTCCAGGAAAGAAAAGGAGAAAGCATGACCAACTCTTGTGCCAACGGGTGTGGATGCGAGACCATTCATGTGGACTGTGAGGCATGTAAATGTGTTTACAATGACCAGCGCAAATGTAATGCAGCCCAAATCGGCATTTCCGGCTCCAATGCCAGCAGCAGCCAGCAGACTATGTGTGGCACGTTTTCCTGTAAATAAGACCCCTGGATGTTTGAAAGACCCCCTTTTCGGCTTGATACCGGGAAGGGGGTTTTTAACGTATGAGAAACATCCTTGTTCATTGTGCTTTTGGATATACTGAGGTATAATGATAGCACAAAGAGAAAGGACTGCAATTTTATGAAAAAAGTACTGATTACAGGAATTACAGGTCAGGACGGTTCCTACCTGGCAGAATTTTTATTAGACAAGGGGTATGAAGTCCATGGGATTGTCCGCAGGGCTTCCATATCCAATACAGGGAGGATTGACCACCTGCTGCGGGAACATGCCGTTACACTTCACGATGGAGACCTGTCAGATTCTTCCTCTCTGATACGGATTATCGGGCTGGTGCAGCCGGATGAGATCTATAATCTGGCGGCCCAGTCCCATGTGCAGGTTTCCTTTGATGCACCGGAGTATTCCGGGGACGTGGATGCTCTGGGAGTATTGAGGCTGCTGGAAGCCATCCGGATACTGGGGCTTACAGAAAAGACAAAATTTTATCAGGCATCTACATCAGAGCTTTATGGAAAAGTGGAGGAAATTCCCCAGAATGAGGACACGCCTTTTCATCCGTACAGTCCGTATGCGGTGGCCAAACAGTATGGCTTCTGGATTACCAGGGAGTACAGGGAAGCTTATGGGATTTTTGCGGTGAATGGAATTTTGTTCAACCATGAGTCAGAGCGGCGGGGGGAAAACTTTGTCACCAGGAAGATCACATTGGCGGCAGGGCGTATTGCCTGCGGGCTGCAGGAAAAATTACAGCTGGGGAACATGGATTCGCTCAGGGACTGGGGATATGCCAAGGACTATGTGGAATGTATGTGGCTGATGATGCAGCATGAAAAGCCGGAAGATTTCGTCATTGCCACCGGGGTGCAGCATACGGTACGGGATTTTGTACAGAGAGCCTTCCATGCCGTGGGAATCCAGCTTCGCTGGGAAGGCTCGGGAATTGATGAAAAAGGGATTGATGTAAAAACGGGAAAAACCCTGGTGGAAGTCAATGAAGCATGGTTTCGTCCCACGGATGTGGACAATCTGCTGGGTGACCCAGCAAAGGCGAAAACCGTTCTCGGCTGGAATCCCCAGAAGACCAGTTATGAGGAGCTGGTGAGAATAATGGCGCAGCATGACTATCAGAAAGCACAACAAGAGGCGGCAATGGCTGCTTTAAAATGAAAGGGAAAGATGGATAAGGAAGCGAAGATTTACGTTGCAGGGCATAGGGGCATGGTGGGGTCAGCCATCCTGCGCGCTCTTAAAAAGCAAGGGTATCAAAATATCATTACCAGAACCCACAAAGAATTGGATTTGTGCAGGCAGCAGGAAGTGGAGGAATTCTTTTCGGAAGAAAAGCCGGAATATGTTTTTCTGGCGGCAGCGAAAGTGGGCGGTATTGTGGCGAATCAGGAGGCTCTGGCAGATTTTATGTATGAGAACTCTGTTTTAGAGATGAATGTGATTCATGAGGCATGGAAAAACAGCTGCAAAAAACTGCTGTTTCTGGGATCTTCCTGCATTTATCCCAAAATGGCGCCGCAGCCCATGAAAGAGAACTGCCTGCTCACGTCTCAGCTGGAACCCACCAATGAGGCGTACGCACTGGCCAAGATTTCAGGGCTGAAATACTGTGAATATTTAAACCGCCAGTATGGCACAGATTACATCTCGGCTATGCCCACCAATTTATACGGTCCCAATGACAATTATCATCCCACCCACAGTCATGTACTTCCGGCATTAATCCGGCGCTTTCATGAGGCGAAGGAAAGAGGAATGCCGGAAGTTACCTGCTGGGGAACAGGCTCGCCTTTACGGGAATTTCTCTATGTGGACGACCTGGCAGACGCCTGTATATTTTTGATGAATCATTATTCCGGGAATGAGACTGTGAATGTGGGAACAGGCAGAGAGCTCACCATCCGGGAGCTGACAAAGCTGGTGGCAGAAGTGGTAGGCTACCAGGGGAAAATCCTGTGGGACGAGTCCAAACCAGACGGTACGCCAAGAAAACTCCTTGACGTGTCAAAGTTAGAGAAGCTGGGCTGGAAATACTCTACGGAGCTGGAAGATGGAATTCAGCTGGCATATGAAGATTTTCTGCATAATCCGGTAAGAGCACAGAGGTAGACAGGGAGCACGAATTCATATGAATATTATCTTATTATCCGGCGGATCGGGAAAACGGCTCTGGCCGCTGTCCAACGATATCCGCTCCAAACAGTTTATTAAAATTTTCAAAGGAGAAAACGGCGAATACGAATCTATGGTACAGCGGGTCTACCGCCAGATTCAGAATGTGGTTCCGGAAGCTTCGGTTACCATTGCAACTTCCCGTTCCCAGGTTTCGGCAATCCGCAATCAATTAGGTGAGAAAGTACACATATGCGTGGAACCGTGCAGGCGGGACACGTTTCCCGCCATTGCTCTGGCTGCGGCGTACTTACGTGATGTGAAAGGGGCTTTGCAGGAGGAGCCGGCAGTTGTGTGTCCGGTGGACCCCTATGTGGACCAGGTTTATTTTCAGGCGGCCGCCAGGCTGTGCACTCTGATAAAGCCAGGGGAGACGAATCTGGCACTGATCGGCATTGAGCCCACATATCCCAGTGAAAAATATGGATATATTATGCCTGGAACCCAGGAGCCAGTCAGTGTAGTCAAAGCATTTAAAGAAAAGCCTGACCAGAAAACTGCAGAGCAGTACATTCGGGAAGGGGCCCTTTGGAATGGAGGCGTTTTTGCCTTTCAGCTGGGTTATATCCTGGAGAAAACCCGTGAGCTCACAGGATTTTCCACTTATGAAGACCTGCTTGCCAATTATGAATCATTGACAAAAATCAGTTTTGACTACGCTGTGGCGGAGAAGGAAAAGCAGATTCAGGTTCTGCGCTATCAGGGACAATGGAAAGACCTGGGAACCTGGAATACACTGACAGAGGCCATGGACGAACAGGCAGTGGGAAAAGCATTGTATAATGAAACCTGTGAAAACATCCACATTGTCAATGAGCTGAATGTGCCTATTGTATGCATGGGTCTGAAAAATACGGTGGTGGCTGCCAGCGCAGAGGGTATACTGGTGTCTGATAAAGAGCAGTCCAGTTATATCAAACCTTATGTGGATCAGATTCATCAGCAGGTGATGTTTGCAGAAAAATCCTGGGGCAGCTTTCAGGTGATGGATGTGGAAGAAACCAGCATGACCATCAAAATTACGTTAAATCCAGGTCATGGCATGAACTATCACAGCCATACGTACAGAGATGAGGTGTGGACCATTGTATCCGGAAAGGGAAAAACCATTGTGGACGGCATGGAACAGCCGGTGCAGCCGGGAGATGTAATCACTATTGAGGCGGGATGCAGGCACACCATACTGGCGGAAACCGAGTTAAAAGTTGTGGAAGTACAGCTGGGCAGGGAGATCAGTGTACATGACAAGAAAAAATACAAATTGGACTCATAGCCCTTTTCTGCTGGCTCCTGCGGGGAAGGACTATCTGTGGGGCGGAACCAGGCTGAGAGATGATTTTCGCAAAGATCTTCTTATGGAGCCTCTGGCAGAGACCTGGGAGTGTTCCACCCATCCGGACGGGCTCAGTGTAGCTGCGTCGGGGGTCCACGCAGGGCGCACGTTAAAGGAAGTGCTTGAGATGCATCCGGAGTATCTGGGCACACACCCGGACTATCAGGACGGTCTGCCCATATTGATTAAGTTTATAGATGCCAGAGAAGACTTGTCTGTGCAGGTCCACCCGGATGACGACTATGCGGCCCAGCATGAAAACGGTTCTCTGGGAAAGACGGAAATGTGGTACATTGTGGACACGGAAAAGGATGCCCGCATTGCTTATGGATTCTGTCATGATATGAAGCGGGAGGTGCTGGAGAAAAGTCTCAGGGACGGAAGCGTAGAAAAGTATCTGCAGCGGGTAAAAGTAGAAAAGGATGACGTTTTTTTCATCAGCTCCGGTACAGTCCATGCTCTGGGGGCGGGGACACTGGTGGCAGAAATACAGGAATGTTCTAATATTACGTATCGTCTCTATGACTACGGACGCATGGGAAAAGATGGAAAACAGCGGCCCCTTCATATAGACCAGGCCTTGGAAACTGCCAATCTCTCCGGCAGCGACCGGCCCAGACAGCCCATGCGGGTGTTAAAATATAGAAAAGGGATTGCTATGGAGCTGTTGTGCCGGTGTTCCTATTTTCAGGTGGAGCGGATGCTGGTCAATACAGAACACTGCAGGGAGATGGCACAGTACCAGACACAGGAAAATTCTTTTCAGGTATTTTTATGTCTGAAAGGGTGCGGGAGTTTGTTTATGGAAAATTCCCAGTATCTTAATTTTTTCAAAGGAGACTGCATCTTTCTGCCAGCCCGTTCTGTGCCGGTGAAAATCCATGGCAATGCACAGCTTTTGGTGGTGGGGTGTTAGAGCGTGTCTTAAAAATCATTCTTGCTTCAAACACGCTCTAGAGATCTTCCGGAATATGTTATTAAATTTTTATAATATATAGAAATAATATTTACAAATGCAAATAAATATGCTATTTTGTAAGAGGCTGGTCTGCTGTGGCATGATATCAGGAACATTTATCTGAAATGGGGGAATGATATGTCACATCTGAAAAAAGTCTCTCGGACAGCGTTGGCTGTCATCTGTATTATTTCTATATTATCCATCACATCTGTCTATGGCACACCTGTGGTTTATGCGTCTTACAGCCGTGGATTTGTTCTGCTGAACGCATATTCTAAGACCATGAGAGCCGGAGATATATTTTATTTGTCGTCAGTTACATCCAATGGGAAAAAGCCCAGATTTTCTTCTGATCATCCCAGAACAGCGGCAGTGAATGCCAGTGGGAAAATCACGGCAAAAAGAACCGGAACCACAGTGATTAAGGCGAAAATTAAAGGCGCAGAGGCATGCTGTAAGATTACAGTGAAAAAGGCAGTTATGAAATTGAGCGCAAAGAGGCTCTCGCTGAAGGTGGGAAAAAAGGCGAAGCTGAAAGTAACCGCTGTGCCCTCTGGGAAGCCGGTTATTTATAAATCCAGCAGGCCGCATGTTGCATCTGTAAATAAAAAAGGCGTGATACTGGCTAAAAGAACGGGAAACGCTGTAATTACAGTGACTGCGGGGGAAGCTTCGGCGGTCTGTCAAGTGGTAGTTAAGCCGCGCAAGGCAATGTTCAGCAGACGTTTTGTTTTATATTTATGATAATCAGCCAGCAGGCCGGCTGTTAGGAACAGTATGAAAATAACCTGTGCCATCCTTATTGATTTCCTGCGATAACTATGGAAAAACTACGAGAAATATAGTATACTGATTAATAAGTTACGCAGGAGGTGATTCTTATGAAAAATTTTGAATCAATAGTAGGACATGAGCAGATTATCAGACACATGAAGAATTCGATTTTGCAGGGAAAAGCATCTCACGCATATATATTGGCGGGAGAACCGGGGGCCGGGAAGAAGACTCTGGCAAATATATACGCTATGGCACTGCAGTGTGAAAGTGAAGGCGCGGATCCGTGCCAGAAATGTGATTCCTGCCGGAAGGCAAACAGTAAGAATCATCCGGATATTATATATGTGGAACATGAGAAAAGCAATTCTATCGGTGTGGAGGAGATCCGCTCCCAGGTTGTGGATGACGTATCCATACGGCCATACAGCGGACGGTATAAAATATATATTATCAATGATGCGGATAAGATGACTGTGCAGGCACAGAATGCTGTTTTAAAGACTATTGAGGAGCCGCCGGATTATGCGGTGTTTCTTCTGCTTACCACTAATGTGGACGCGCTTCTGCCCACTATCTGTTCCCGCTGTGTGCGGCTGGACGTGCGCCCGGTGGAAGACAGTCTGGTGAAGCAGTATCTGATAGAGAAGATGCATATACCAAGCTATGAAGCGGAGGTACAGACCGCGTTTGCCCAGGGCAGTATAGGGAAAGCGCAGCAGGCTGCGGATTCGGACCATTTCGGTGAGACATCCCAGAAGGCCCTGTATATCCTGAAATATGCATCCAGGATGGAAGTACATGAATGGATTGATTTGTTAAAGGAGCTGGCGGCGCAGCAAAATGTCTACGATTATCTGGACATCTTTCAGGTATGGTTTAGGGATGTACTTATGTTTAAGGCTACCCGTGAGGTGGACCATCTGGTGTTCAAACAGGAGATTAATTTTATCAAAGAGCAGGCCAGCCAGCGTTCCTATGAAGGGCTTGAAAATGCCATAGACGCTGCGGATAAGGCGAAAATACGTCTGCGGGCGAATGTAAATTTTGAACTGGTTATGGAACTGCTGTATTTGACAATCAGGGAGAACTGACATGACGGAAATAATTGGCGTGAGATTTCGAAAAGGGGGAAAGATATACTATTTTGGACCGAAGGGGTATGATATCCATGTGGGAGACCACGTGATTGTTGAGACCGCCAGAGGTGTGGAATACGGCTATGTGGTCATGGGTCCGAAAGTGGTAGAGGACAGCGATGTGGTGCAGCCCCTGAAAGATGTACTGCGGCCCGCTGACCAGGAAGATGAGGAGAAAGAACAGGAAAACCGGGAGAAGGAAAAGAAAGCTTTTCAGATATGCGCGAAGAAGATTCTGGAACATCAGCTGGACATGCGGCTCATCGATGTGGAGTACACATTTGATAACAATAAAGTGCTGTTCTATTTTACAGCGGATGGGAGAGTGGATTTCCGGGCGCTGGTGAAAGATTTGGCTGCTGTGTTTAAGACCCGGATTGAGCTGCGGCAGATCGGAGTGCGGGATGAGACAAAGCTCATGGGCGGCATCGGTATCTGCGGGCGTCCCTTATGCTGTCACACGTATCTGACAGAATTTGCTCCTGTTTCTATTAAGATGGCCAAAGAACAGAATCTGTCTCTGAATCAGACGAAAATATCCGGTGTCTGCGGACGGCTCATGTGCTGTCTGAAAAATGAACAGGAAATTTATGAAGAGCTGAACAAAAAGCTTCCAGGTGTGGGAGATACGGTGACCACGCCGGAGGGACTGCAGGGGAAGGTCCACAGTGTCAGTGTCCTGCGCCAGCATGTACGGGTTGTGGTGGACATGAACGATGAGAAAGAGATACGGGATTATCAGGTGGAAGAACTGAAATTCCGTCCCAGAAGGAAAAAGGTGAAGCTGCCAGAGAAAGAGTTCCAGGAATTGAAACAGCTGGAGGACCGGGGAGGAGAGTCTATATTGGATGAAGATTGAATTATTGCCGCATGAGCGGCTGGACGACCTGCAGAATGGTTATGAGATTATACAGGACCCGGGGAAATTCTGCTTTGGTTCGGATGCGGTTTTGTTATCCTGGTTTGCCCGCGCGCAGAAAAATGAGCAGGTTCTGGACATGGGATGCGGTAACGGGATTATTCCGATTCTCCTTCGGGCCAGGAAAAAGGGAAGTCATGTGACAGGGCTGGAGATTCAGCCGGACTGTGCACAGATGGCCCGGAGGAGTGTGAGTCATAACCGGCTGGAAAAAGAGATTACAATTGTGACAGGAGATATCAGAGAAGCTTCCGCCATATTTGGAGGGGCTTCTTTTCATGTAATTACCTGCAATCCCCCGTATATGGTCCACCATCATGGTCTGGAAAATGCCCGGGAGGAGATAGCTGTTGCCCGCCATGAGATTTTATGCAGCCTGCAGGACGTGCTCAGCCAGGCCGCCAGACTGCTAAAACCCCGTGGCAGATTTTACATGATCCACCGTCCGTTTCGTCTGGGCGAAATTCTCTCCAAGATGGTCCAGTGGGGCCTGGAGCCAAAAAGGATGCGTCTGGTGCATCCATATGTGGATAAAGAGCCTGCTATGGTGTTGCTGGAGGGGCTCTCAGGGGGGAACTCTGGGATGAAAGTGGAGAAGCCGCTGATTATTTATGAGAAACCGGGAGTGTATACACAGGAGGCCATGGAGATATATTATGGGGGAGCTTAGCCGACCTCTGCAAAGCGGGGCATGGGGGTGGAGTGAGGGTTGAGTCATTGGTGGAGTTATACAAGAACAAGGGGGTGTAATAGTGGGAACGTTATATTTGTGTGCCACGCCTATTGGGAATCTGGAGGATATTACTTTGAGAGTTCTGCGGGTTCTCAAAGAGGTGGATCTGATTGCGGCTGAGGATACCAGGAACAGTATGAAACTGCTGAATCACTATGATATTCATACGCCGATTACCAGTTACCATGAACACAATAAAAGGAAAAAGGGGCAGATTCTGGTGGAAAAGCTGCTGGAAGGGCAGGACGTGGCTCTGATTACGGATGCCGGGACACCTGGGATTTCTGACCCCGGAGAGGACTTGGCGGTTCTGTGTCATGAACAGGGGATTCCTGTGACAGCCCTTCCTGGGGCGGCGGCCTGTGTGACAGGGCTGACCCTGTCTGGATTGCCTTCCCGGCGTTTTGTATTTGAAGGGTTTCTGCCCATGGATACCAAGGAGAGAAAGCTGTGTCTGGACAGAGTGAAAGAGGAGACCAGGACATTGGTGTTCTATGAGGCCCCTCACCGTCTGCAGCGCACTCTGGAGGAGCTGCGGCAGGCGCTGGGAGGAGAAAGGAAAGCGGCTCTGTGCAGGGAGCTGACGAAACTGCATGAGACTGTGAACCGGGCCACCCTGGAAGGATTGATAGAAAAGATGGCCAGCCAGCCGCCAAGGGGGGAATGCGTGCTGGTGGTTGAGGGAAAGGATTATCGGGAAATCCAGAAAGAGGAGCAGGAGAAGTGGGAGGAATTTACCCTGGAAGAACATATGGCCTATTATGAGAGCCAGGGGTATACCAAAAAAGACGCTATGAAGCAGGTGGCTAAGGATAGAGGCGTGGGAAAGAGGGATGTGTACCAAAAGCTGTGTGTGAAGGAGTGAGGGGATGCTGTTTATCTGCTGGATATTTTGAGAGAGGAGTGGAAGGAAGATGACCCGCGCTTACGAAGAAACGTATCTCAATGATGCGATGAATAATTTAGGAGATATGCTCGATTATGCCATCTGTGATTTAGGCTATGAGCCGGAAAAATTTTATTCGCAGTTTCTTGCGTCAGAGATCTCAGAACTTTTTGGAATAGGAGCTCCCAAATTTATCGCCGGTCTTTCCGGTCCGGAACTTGCCATAGAAGTTATTTACCGCACAGAGGGGAGAAGGCCAAACGGGGAGGTGTCTGAAGAAATAGAAAAAAGTCCGGAATATTGGACAGGATGGGTACTTGCTTATTATCAGTGGTATACAGCATATAGTTTCGCGGATTTACAAAAACGGGGCTTGACAATATCCAGAGTACTTGACATGTATTCTGTTTTTCATGAAGCAGATTTGTCTAAATTTGTCTTCGCTGCTGATAGGATCGTAAAAAACAGTGAATCAATGCAAATATAATTTCACAACTCGTGACTCCTGTGATTTTCTTAAGTTTTACGAAAGTGAAAGGGACCTCATTTATCAATGTCTGAAAGCAGATTTTCCGCGCCAGGCGGATAGCTGTGAATGATTTTTCAGTCAGGTACTGGGATAATTGTGCCAGGAATGGGCATAGTATGGTTGGAAAAAGATAGTATTCAAGGAACTGTCAGCAAGTATTTTACTTACAGTTCCTCATAAGACACACAGGAGGAGATACTATGCAGGCGAATTATCGGATTCGGACAGATCTGGCACTGGAGTCAAAAGAACGGTTTGAACGGGACAACGTGGAGATTGGCGGGGTGGTGATTCGGGAGTTCTACGATGAGGAGCGGGATATCCAGACTACATGGGTAAAAATCGAGACGGAAAAAGGGGCGAAAGCTATGGGAAAACCCCAGGGTACTTATATTACCATGGAGGCGCCCAATATGTCTGTACCGGATGAGGATTACCACCGGGAGATTTCCAAAGAGCTGTCAAAACATCTGCGGAAACTGGCATCACTGGATAAAGAAAAGTCAGTTCTGGTGGTGGGGCTGGGAAACCGGGATGTAACTCCCGATGCACTGGGCCCCAATGTGATTCAAAACTTGCATATTACCCGCCATGTGCTGCGGGAGTACGGCACGCTGGGAATGGGGGAGGAACGGGCCCATGCAGTCAGCGGCATTGTTCCCGGTGTCATGGCCCAGACCGGGATGGAGACGCTGGAAATTATCCAGGGAGTTGTGGCGGAGGTGAAGCCGGATGTGGTCATAGCCATCGATGCGCTGGCTGCAAGGAGTACAAAGCGGCTGAACCGGACCATTCAGATTACAGATACAGGGATCAATCCGGGTTCTGGTGTGGGAAACCACAGGGACGGCCTAAATGCAGACACTCTGGGGATTCCTGTAATCGGCATCGGTGTTCCCACTGTGGTGGACGCAGCCACCATTGTCCACGATGCCATGGCCCATCTTTTGGAGACGCTGGAAGAACAGGAACAAAAAGAATTTCTGGAAGAAATGATTTCCCCCCATCTGCACAGTATGTTTGTCACACCGAAAGATGTGGATGAGACGGTAAAACGTCTGGGATATACCATTTCAGAAGGGCTCAATATCGCTTTGGAGTATGTATAAATGGGTATAAACCAGGAAGTTCTGTCATATAACATCTAAGGGGTGATTGGTTGACCAACTGGCAGAAGTTCATTTGCATATTGCTGAGCCTGTGTATGATCGGGCTGCTGTTTATATATTTACCCGGATTTTATCCCATGCCCATGCAGGAGACGGGGATGGTGGATAAGCTGTTCCACCAGTTCCCTGTCTATGGATATATGAAGAATCAGGCGGTTTACGCGCCGACCATTGAGGATGAATATACATATGACAAAATCGTAGAGGCCAATGCAAAATATCTTCGGGAACAGGTGGAAGATGAAAATCAGCTGGCACAGGAAAAACAGACGGAAAAGGAGACACAGAATCACGAGAAGCCATCCAAGGATACACCTTCTCAGGAGAAAGAAAAATCGTCTTCTGGTGAGGCAGAGCGTGCGTCGGCACCGGTGGAACCACAGATTGAGATTACCAGGGAACAGTTGGAGAATTACGACTATTTGCTGGGAAATTTTTTTATTGTGGACAGCACCACGGCGGTGGATGCATCCAGGATCAATGCCTCCGGTCTGCTGGATGTGGATATGTCCATAGAAAAGAATCAGGAAGTGCCTCAGATTCTCATTTACCACACCCATTCCCAGGAAGGATTTGCAGATTCCAGGGAGGGGAATCCACAAGATACAGTGGCAGGGGTAGGCGATTATCTCACAGAGCTGCTGACAGAACAATACGGCTATCAGGTGATCCACAATACAGATACGTTTGATGTGGTCAATGGGCAGATTGACAGAAACAGTGCATACGATTATTCCCTGGCAGTGGTGGAGCAGATTTTACAGGAAAATCCCTCCATTGAAGTGGTGATTGACCTGCATCGGGATGGAGTGGCTGAGGACAGGCGTCTGGTGACGGAAGTGAACGGGAAGCCCACTGCCAACTTTATGTTTTTTAACGGGCTCAGCTACAGCGCTCTCAACGGGGAGGTGACGTATCTGCCCAATCCTTATGTGCAGGAGAATCTGGCCTTTTCTTTTCAGCTGAACCTGGAGGCAGCCAGGTATTATCCGGGACTGAGCCGGAATATTTATCTGTCCAGCCTCCGGTACAACCTGCATGTGCGTCCCAGGGCCATTCTTTTGGAGGCAGGAGCCCAGACTAACACGGTGCAGGAGGTGAAAAATGCCATGGAACCTTTTGCACAGATTCTGGACCAGGTGCTTCAGGGCAGCGGCAAAGATGCGGATTGAGAGAAAGGCGGGGAATCTTTTGTTGTTTCAAAAAGTTTTGCCAGAAATTCACAACACTTTTATTGAAGAATTTGTGCTGTAATGATATACTGATACATACTTTACGATGAAAGTTTTGGCAGGTATCACCACAGCGGGCTTTCATTTTCAGGAGGAGAAAGGATGTCAGTTACCAATCAGAGTAAAATCAGGAATTTTTGTATTATAGCACACATTGATCATGGAAAGTCTACCCTTGCGGACCGGATTATTGAGATGACCGGTCTTCTGACAGACCGGGAGATGCAGTCTCAGGTACTGGATAACATGGAACTGGAGCGGGAGAGGGGCATTACCATCAAAGCCCAGGCGGTCCGCACGGTTTACAAGGCAAAAAACGGTGAGGAGTATATCTTTAATTTGATTGACACCCCGGGGCACGTGGATTTTAACTATGAGGTTTCCAGAAGCCTTGCGGCCTGTGACGGGGCCATTCTGGTGGTAGATGCGGCCCAGGGAATCGAGGCGCAGACCCTTGCTAATGTATATCTGGCGCTGGACCATGACCTGGATGTGGTTCCGGTGCTCAACAAGATCGACCTGCCCAGCGCAGAGCCAGAGCGGGTGATCAACGAAATTGAGGATATCATCGGTATTGAAGCCCAGGATGCCCCGCAGATTTCCGCTAAGACAGGGGAACATGTGGAGGAGGTGCTGGAGCAGATTGTAGAGAAGATTCCCGCGCCGGGGGGCGATATCCATGCGCCGTTAAAGGCATTGATTTTCGATTCCCTCTACGACTCTTACAAAGGGGTGATCGTGTTCTGCCGGATTATGGAGGGAAGCGTGAAGAAAGGAACACCTATCCGCATGATGGCCACCGGCGCTGTGACGGAAGTAGTGGAAGTGGGATATTTCGGCGCAGGACAGTTCATCCCCTGCGATGAACTGCAGGCGGGGATGGTGGGGTATCTCACAGCCAGCATAAAGAATGTGAGAGATACCCGGGTGGGGGATACCATTACCAACAACCAGCAGCCCTGTGAAGAAGCACTGCCTGGCTATAAAAAGGTGAATTCTATGGTTTATTGCGGGCTCTATCCGGCAGACGGAGCCAAATACCAGGACTTGAGAGAGGCGCTGGAGAAACTGCAGCTCAACGATGCGGCCCTTCAGTACGAGCCGGAGACTTCGGCGGCGCTGGGATTTGGATTCCGCTGCGGCTTTCTGGGACTGCTGCATCTGGAAATCATCCAGGAGAGGCTGGAGAGGGAATACAGCCTGGATCTCATCACCACAGCCCCAGGCGTTATCTATAAAGTTTATAAGACAAACGGGGAGATGATGGAGCTGACCAATCCCTCCAATCTGCCGGACCCATCGGAGATTGATTACATGGAAGAACCTATTGTGGCCGCTGAGATTATGGTGACCACAGAATACATCGGCTCCATTATGGAACTGTGCCAGGAGCGCAGGGGACAGTACCAGGGGATGGAGTATATGGAGGAAACCCGTGCCCTTTTGAAGTATCATCTGCCCCTCAATGAGATTATCTACGATTTCTTTGACGCGCTGAAATCCCGTTCCAGGGGATACGCCTCACTGGACTACGAGCCCTGTGGATATGAGCGCAGCAAGCTGGTAAAATTGGACATCCTGGTGAACAAAGAGGAAGTGGATGCCCTGTCATTTATCGTCCACGGGGATACTGCCTATGAGCGGGGAAGGAAAATGTGTGAGAAATTAAAGGAAGAAATTCCCAGACAGCTCTTTGAAATTCCCATACAGGCCGCAATCGGCAGCAAGATTATCGCCAGGGAAACCGTGAAAGCGCTAAGAAAAGATGTGCTGGCCAAGTGCTACGGCGGCGACATTACCCGGAAAAAGAAACTGCTGGAAAAACAAAAAGAAGGCAAGAAGCGTATGCGCCAGGTGGGAAATGTAGAGATTCCGCAGAAAGCGTTTATGAGTGTTTTGAAGCTGGATGATAAGTAGAGTGGTATTAGAACAGGCTATGAAACGAAAGATTCGATTATACGTACACATTCCCTTTTGTGTACAAAAATGTCTATACTGTGATTTTTTATCCTGGCATGACAGCCGGGAGAATCAGGCGCGTTATGTCCAGGCATTGTGCAGGGAGATACGCGCCTGCCAGGGAAGATATCCAGCCAGGGTATCTTCTTTGTTTTTCGGGGGCGGTACACCATCAGTGCTGGAGCCGGGGCATATGGAAGAGATTATGGAAGCACTGGCGGAGGTCTTTTCTTTTGAACCGGATTCGGAGATGTCTATAGAGGCCAACCCTGGGACAGTGAATCTGGAGAAACTAAAGACATATGAAAAAATAGGGCTGAATCGTATCAGCTTCGGTCTGCAGTCTGCCCATAATGAGGAGTTGAAAGCGCTGGGAAGAATCCACACCTGGGAAGAATTCCTGGAGAGCTATGACCTGGCCAGGCAGGCCGGATTTGACAATATTAATGTGGACCTTATGTCAGGAATTCCGGACCAGACCCTGGCCAGCTGGCAGAAAACTCTTTCCCGGGTATTAGAGCTGGCACCGGAGCATGTTTCCGCTTACAGTCTCATTGTGGAGGAAGGAACCCCTTTTGCCCAGAGGAAGCTGAATCTTCCAGAGGAGGAAGAAGAACGCAGGATGTATGAAATGACTGCAGAAATGCTGGGCAGCCAGGGATACAGACAGTACGAGATTTCCAATTATGCCCTGCCCCAAAGGGAATGTGCCCACAATATGGGGTACTGGATGCGGGATGATTATCTGGGGCTTGGGCTGGGAGCGGCGTCGCTGTTTGACAGCCAGAGGTGGAACAATACAGATTCTATGGAAGAGTATCTGGAAAAATCAGAGCGTCCAGAGGAGATACAGGTCTGCCGGGAAAAACTGTCAGTGAGAGAACAAATGGAAGAAACCATGTTTCTGGGGCTTCGGATGACAGAAGGCATTGACCGGGAGCGGTTTCAGGAGGAATTTGGCATTTCTGTGGAGGAGGTTTACGGAGATGCCCTCAGGCGGCTGGAGGGGCTGGGATTGCTGCAGGCGGACAGGGGGCGGATCTATTTGACCAGGAAGGGAATCTCCCTTTCTAATCAGGTGTTTGTGGAGTTTTTATTATAAAGGTTCTTTTTAGGGTACAAAGGGCTTAAATGATATATCTAAAATGGGCGCAAAAAAACAGGAAACCTTTTCTTGATTTCCTGTTTCGGTGTGCCGTCTATGTAACAGCAATTGTTTAATTTCCTGTTGACTATAATCTATAAACGGGAAGTTACTTTTCTAATAATTTCAAAAACCTCTTGTCATTCATCTGTTCGTGTGTAATATAGTTACCATCTAAAAATAATGCATAAGTTGTAACTGGTGTTGGAGCGTTTTGTGCGTCCTCTTTGTTCTGTAAGTGAACCGACTTAAATTGTATGGATTTTTCTTTCGCAATATTTTCAATTACAGGAATATATTTTGCATTAAACGGACACTGGCTGGTGTAATACAGAACATATCCCATCTCATCAATATGAGGGTGTTTTGCACATTC
>CAJURF010000040.1 GCA_910588825.1 uncultured Lachnospiraceae bacterium | reverse complement strand
CGAAGATCCGACTTGTAAAACGCCTCTCGCATCAAATATTTCACACTATCTGGGATCATCACTGTCTGGATCGGTGCATTTTGAAATGCATCGCCGCCAATAACAGTCACACCCGAAGGAATCCTATAATCTTCGGAGGGCCTGCCAGGAGGATACGCTATCAGTGTACTCCCGTCCCTGTCGAAAAGAACGCCGTCCCGGACGGTAAAATGCCGGTTCTCTCCTATTTCAAAGCATTGAAGCCCCGCTTCCCAGAAAGCCAGTGATCTGAGTTTTACGAAGGATGCCGGCAACTGGATACTGGTAAGGCTTTTGGTTCCCTGAAACGCATAGTCATCGATCACGCATACACCGCCAAGGTCTATCCTTTCCAGAGCCGCACAGTCACAAAAAGCTCCTTTTTCGATATAACCAGCTGTCGATGGCAGCTTGACCTCCCTCAAATTTGACATTCCCATAAAGATGCCTCTGCTGACAGTCGTAATCCCTTCTTCGATCACAATCGTCTGTATGGTATCTTTTTGACTGCCCCATGGACTTTCCTCATTTTCATATTCCGGCATGGGGCCAGTTCCAGAAATAGTTAAAACGCCATCATCTGACAGGTCCCATTGAAACGTATCCCCGCTGCTGTTATCAGGCACTTTGAAGCTTTTATAAGAGCTCACCTTTCCAGGTGTGTCCCCTCCGAAAGCGATCGTTGCATCTACGTAACTACGCACAGCAACCATATTAATACCCGAAACCTTCATGCATGTCCAGATATAGTAGGTATAGGTATATCCCCTTGTTACGTTTTTATCCACAAATCCAGTACCGTTACTGTCCAGGTGTGCATATTCAAGGAACTCACTGGTTTCATGGCAGAACCGAAAAACACAAAATTCTCCACTTTGTCCTTCGGGAAATCTTTTATACTTAATGGAAATCCCTGAACGCACTTCCGTGATTGATACACCTTCTGCCATCTTATTATGATAGGCATGCTCCATTGAAAGACTATTTAAAGGTTCACTGCCTACGATGCCATTCACTACATAACAGCCATCCACGATTCCATTATAATGGGTGTCTACCTCGCCATTTTTCACATAGAACCCCCCAAACTTCGCGACAGCCGTGCCTATTTCTCTTTCCAACCCCAGACATCCGCTGAAGCCGGCCTGGAAGACCTCTCCTGCATAATATCGCAGCTTCCCATCTTCCAGCCTCAAAACACCCTGCCGAACAGGCTCTAATGGATGTTTGTAAGTATTCGTGGGGCTATAGAAAACCCCATCTTCGTATACTGGCAGTTCTTCAAAAACCGTATTGTATGTTCCTGCCCCGGCCTGAGCATCTGCATCTGCTCCTTCTTCTCTGGAAGTATCACCTCCGCTTTCCACAAGCTCCTCATTGGGAGAAAACTCATCCTTTTTTGGATTTTCTTCTACACTGCTTTCCAAAATATCCGGATAAGTGTTTTCTTCTGAAGATCCATCCTCCGGATCCTGAAGGATATTTGCTTCCGGCACTATGATATCCATGCCATCTTCTGACTCTGTCTCTTCCGATTTTCCTATATTCACACTGTCACCTGAGACTGCCTGATCCACATACGCCTCCATCTCATGCTCATTAACACTGTCTGCGGCGGCTGCTCCCACAGATACCACCGGACATCTGATTCCTGTCAACAGCGTTGCTGTCCCCAGAAACACCGCTAAGGCTTTCCTCCATGAGCTTGTTTTTCCCATGTTCTCCCCCCTGGTCATCCATATAATCTTTGTTAACAGTCTTTAAAGAGAGTATTCGAGTATCTATTATGTCTAAGATATCATCTCACTATGAGGTTGTACATCAATATTATAGGACACTCCAACTGTATCTCCACTCTTCGTATTTAAAAATGTGATTATAATACGATTCCCCCCTACATTCGTTTTCATTCTATTTGATTTCGTAAATATTTTAAGAGTTGTTTTTGAAACTGGTTTTTTATAATTTTTCGTTCCACTTTCCCAATCCGCTAACCCTCCATTGAGATAATAGATTTGCTGAATTTTCCACCCTTTTCTCGCTGTAACTTGTACTTTAGGGTTTTTTACTGTTTTCTTTAAATGCAGCTGCTTTGACGAAGTATTCTTATTGGTAAGACTGGCTAAATTAGTCCGGCTCCCATTTTTCACCCCTGTGATCACTACCGATTTTGCTGGATTCTGATACTTTTTTACATAAATCTTGGTCTGGTATTTTTTACTGCCAATTTTAAAAGAAATGACCGCTTTGCCAGGCTTTTTCGCTGTATACGAAATCGAATCTGATGAAATATAACCTATTTTCACACAACTTTTGTTAGAGCTTTTCACAGAGGATTTTATAATTTTCTGGGATTTGCCCATTCCTTTTACGTCAATGCTCCCGCTTGTTTCTCCCGTCTTCGTCCACGGCGTGGGTTTCATATAATGCGTCTGGCTTTTAGGAACTTTTGGCGCCGCCTGAATGCTGACTGCAAAGCCCGCCGTCATCAGCATCACGGTTAACAGAGTTATCATGTGTTTCTTCATTCGTTTCATTTTCAGAAACCTCCTTATATAAAAATATTTTATCTATACTGCCCCGGACTTATTAACAAATGGTCTCTGAGTTAAAAAGCTGCTCACTTCTGGATTCTACCATCTTAAAACCTCTCTAGATTAATATGCCTGGGAACAAGTAGAGATCTGGATATGATATTGGAGTGTCGCTTTTTGCGGCGAAAATAGCAGATTTGACATTTAGTGAATGTCAATATATAACATAGTTTACCATATAATAAAGAAAATGACAATCAGTAAATGTCAATTTGCAGAAAATGGAAATGATTATGTATAAAAACAAATTAGAAAATGGCAGAAATAATATCAGTGGGTTGAAGATAAAGGAAATACGTCAGAAACTTCCTACTAAGACTTCTCAACGGAAATTAGCCGAAATGCTTCAGATTCAAGGTCTGGATTTGGATAAAAATGCGATTCAGCGTATAGAGTCCGGACAGCGCTTTGTAACGGACATAGAACTAAAAGTAATTTCAAAGATTTTAGATGTCAGTTCAGATGATTTATTGAATATTTGATATATTTTCTAAAATTATTTCAGCCAGACTGTTTTCAATCACATGCGCAAAAACATTATAAGAAGCATAGCCCCTGTCACACAGATAAATGACAAGTGTATCTGCCCCGGCCCGGTCAGCCATCTGGCAGAAGGCGCTGTACTCACTGCGTTTCCGGGCCGGCTGGACTAGACGTGTTTGAAAATTCATTCACGCCACCCATACGCCCCACTTTGCGGCAGATCTCCCATATCATACCCTTGGGTACAAACTGTGACGCACGGTTGACATAAAACAATTTTCAAACACGCTCTAGCAGGTCAGTCAACTTCTTGTCCAATACTGTCTTGTGACAAAATTATTACCGGATTCTTGATAAATTCCAGCTTGTCCGCCTGATAAGAAGCTGTTAATTCCTTCATTTCTGATGTTTCCTGAAGCAAAATTCTATAATATCGCCAACATCGCAGTTTAATGCCGCACATATCTTCGCTTAAAATTGCGCTTTAAGCAGGCAAAAATGCTGTTTGGCACATTAAAAATCTGAAATATCGCAATAGGATTTTTTAAGATACTGCCATATAAAGCAACATAGATTTTTCACACTTCACAAAAACTTACTCAAAACTGTTGCATTTTCATCCCATATATTGTTATAATATGGTCAAGAGGTGGATAACATGCGATTAGAACGAATCAATAATATGGAACAATACATTTTAAATCAGGGTACAGTGTCTCTGGACGACCTGGCCGGACATTTCCAGGTATCCATTAATACTGTGCGCAGAGACCTGAATGAACTTCTTGGCCGGGGACACATACGAAAAGTATACGGGGGAGTGTCCGCCAAGACGGAAAGCGCACCGCTGCCCATGTCCGTCCGTGCATTCCGCAACAGTGACGAGAAAGAGGAAATCGGACGCATGGCCGCTGCACTGGTGAATGACGGTGACACTGTTTTCCTGGATTCCGGCTCCACGGTGGTCTGCATGATTCCCCATCTTGCCCAAAAGCACAAAATCACCATTGTCACCCACTCCCTAAGCGCTATGTACGAAGCTTCCAAGTACCCGGCTCTGCAGACCATCGCCCTGGGAGGGCTTTTCAACCATTCCACATCTTCCTATGTGGGTATCTCTGCACTGGAAGCTTTATCAGGCATTACCACTACGGCTGCCTATATGGCCGCCACAGGTGTGACCCTGGAACACGGCCTTACCAATACTACATTTTTTGAAGCGGAGATCAAGAGAAAAGTGGTACAGTGCAGCCGCAAGGTAATTCTCCTTGCTGACCACAGCAAATTCGGGAATACTTCTCCCATTACTTTCTTCAATTTTGAAGACCTCCACGCCCTGGTTACTGACCAGAAGCCTCCAAAAAATTATATGGATACCATTGAAAAAAACAATATACAGCTTCTGTGCAGTTCATAAAATACAAAAAAACCGCCTTGAAACAACAAGACGGTTATTTGTGCCTTAACACCACTCCATAATGGCTTCTACTGCTGTTTTTGTATCATGAAGGGGGAACAGCTCGTATCCCACATATCCTGTATATCCACATTCCTCCAGATGACGGATCACTTTTTTGTAGTTGATCTCTCCTGTACCCGGCTCATGGCGTCCCGGAGCGTCTGCCACATGGATATGGCCCATCTGATCTTTGTAATTGCTGATGGTATCGCAGATACATCCCTCATTAATCTGCATATGATATACATCATAGAGCACTTTCAGCCTGGGAGAACCGATCAGTCTGCATATTTCTGCCCCCATCTGCGTATATTTGAGGAAATTGCCCACATGGTCTGTGGTAATATTCAGTGCCTCCAGATTCAGGTTAATCTCCTCTTTCTCTGCCATCTTTGCACATTCTAAGAGCATATCGTACATGGAACAGAGTTTCACCGTATCGGATAAATCATCGTAGTGATTCACTACAATGCCGCCGTCGCCCAGGGCATTGGAGTGAATGGTCACACTCAGGGCTTTGATCTTCTTTGCCGCTGCTATGGACTGTGCCAGGTAGTCCAGATACTTCTGTTTATGGGAAGGATCGACCAGGGAATAGTCTGCATCCCCGTTAAATCCGCTGATAACGATTCCCGCTTTCTCTGCGGCTTCTCTGGTCTCGTCCAGGTCACGGATTCTCCAATCCCAGAATTCCACCGCTGCGAACCCATCGTCCTTTGCAGCCTGGAATCTGTCTTTCCATTCCAGTTCTGTATACAGTGTGTCGATACATGCACATTTTTTTAAACTCATCTTTTTATTCCCCGCTTTCTAAACATATAGTTTTTGTATGCTTTCACATATGTGCTTTCGCACAAATCATGTGCTTTTATATCTTCATTGTACTATCTAAGTCTCCATATGTCAATGAAATTATTTAGAAATCTTTTGGCTGAAAAGCTGTTTAATCAAGAATAGTATGCCGCTTCACCTGACAGGCGTTCCTCTCTTTATGATACAATTGCACATGCACCCGTTTTGTGATAAACTAGAGTGTGTCTTAAAAATTTCGAGATAATAAGGAACAAAACCACCATGAAAAAAAGACCTACCATCCAAATGGTCGCCGACCAGGCAGGGGTATCCCGGGGTACGGTTGACCGCGTCATCAATAACCGCGCCCACGTAAGCCCGGATGTACATGCCCGTGTGCTGGATGCTTTGAAGAAAACCGGCTATCTGCCAGCCCAGCAGTTCCATCAGAGAAACCTCCAGCTGAAGACCAGCAGCCTCCCTGTAAAACTGGGCGTTGTTCTCCCCAACTGGACCGGCCATTTTAGATCAGAAATCCTGCGGGGAATCGAAACCGCCCGGGCAGAACTCGAAGACCTCCAGGTGGAAATTTTTACAGAAGAATGCCGGACAGACGTGCCTCAGGAAGTTCTGGAACTGATAGACAGCCTTTTGGCCAAAGGCGTTCAGGGGCTCTCCATCTGCGCGCCCAGCCTTCCCACTATCATTGCCCGCGTCAACGAACTTCAAAACGAAAACATTCCGGTCATTACTTTTAATTCTGACCTGCCCCACAGCGGCAGACTGGCTTTTGTAGGGCAGGATTACCATCAGAGCGGGCGCATTGCGGCAGAACTGCTCAGCAAATGCATCCCTCCCAGTGGAAATATACTCACAGCCGTGGGAAATTTGGAGTTTGACGGACACAAAAAGCGGCTGGGAGGCTTTCTGGAGCGGATGAAAGAATTGGAATTTGACGATTCACAGATTTGTGTCATTGAAACATTCAACGACTATCAGATTACCTATCGGAAGATATTGGAACATTTGAAACAGATACCGGAAACCCACGCCATCTATATGGCCAACAGAAGTGTGGCCGGATGTACAGAGGCAGTGAAAACCATGGATAAGAAGGGCAGAATACGAATCATCTGCCACGATGTGACAGAAAGCACACGGCTCCTGCTAAAAGACGGCAGTATCGACTTCACCATCACCCAGGATATTTTCCGGCAGGGCTATCTCCCGCTGGTATTTCTGCGGGAGCGCCTGCAGAAAGGTAAAAAACCCGGCTCCGGTGTGCACAGTGCCATTTCCATTATCTGTTCCCAGAATATGGAAAATAATTGAGACCTTCACTCCACAATCCCCATTTTATTCAGGGGAAAATACCGGAACCCAGCCTTCGCCTCAATCTGGTCTCTGCGGACAAAGGGCTGTTCCCAGAACCTGGAGTCCTCAGAACAATTCCGGTTGTCCCCCATCATAAAGTAGCACCCTTCTTTCACGTAATACGGTCCTGCATCTCCAACGGGCATTTCCGGCGCAAAACTGTCCTCCAGCGGTTCTTCTGCACCGTTGATATAAACCTGTCCGTCGACTATTTCCACCGTCTCACCAGGCAGTCCGATGACACGTTTTATGTAAAGCTGGGATTCGTCGTCAGGCAGACGGAAAATTACAATATCGAACCTTTGGGGGTCCTGGCTGAGATAAGCCAGGCGGTTCCCAAAGATCCGATCCCCCACCATGATCGTTTTCTCCATAGACTCCGACGGGATTTGTGCATTTACCACTACAACTTTATTTAGAAACAGCGCCAGCCCTCCTGCAAAAATAATGACTCCTAAATAAGAAAACAGCTCTCTCCATATGAATATTTTGTTCATTGTCTCCTCCTCCCTGATAAAACGTTCCTAGAAAGTTAAGCCTTTTGATAACCCTGAGCCGTATGCTTCAATTCTTTCGATAATAATACCAGACACCCCAAAGCGGCAGCGGCGCAAACCGCTCCAATGAGAAAAATCATTTCCTGGCTTCCCCCAGTTTTCAATACATAATTCGTGACCACTGGTGCCCCTAATGCTGCTATGACCATGCCGATCATCACATACCCATAATTTTCCCCCACATGTTCCAATCCAAATATGGAGCCTGTCAAAGAAGGAAAACTGCCCATAATACCACCATAGCAGCCATACATAGCTATAGTCGCTGCCATCGTGAGAAATGGCGCCTCATACATCAGCAAAATCATGGCCGCCGCACAGACTGCCAGTACCCCCTCCACACATACCACTCGTCCCACTCTATCCGCCAGAGCAGGAAGAAAAAGCCTGACGCCGGCATTGACCACTGAGCCCATCATCACTGCGCCTGCAGCGGCAGCTGGAGAAATTCCCCGTTCCACCTGCAGCGTCTGTGCAATAGGAGACAGAAAAAAATAGGACAGTAAGCCGAACAGCATAGTCAAAAGAAGCAGATAAAATTTTCTGGTACACATCATCTCATCAGAAGAATACCCCCGCGATAAATGGACGGCAGCCTCAGACGGTGCAGGGACATACCCTGCCATCTCCGGGGGATTTCCCACGAACAGGCTGGCAAGAATCCAGGATACCGCCGCAAGAATCCCCACTGTAAGAAATGCCTCTCTGACCCCGTACCGCTGCAAAATCATCCTGCTTAACGGTGTCAGAAAAAAGCCGCACAGACCGTTTGCAGTCACCACAACACCGGATGCAAACCCAATGCGCTCTGGGAACCATTTCAGCGCCGCTGAAACTATAGAAGTATAGACCATGCCCTGACCAAATCCCTGCATCAAACCATATGTGATGTACATGGGCATTGGAGAAGGAAACATCATAAATGCCGACAGCAGGATTCCCGCGGAAAAAATGCCTCCGCCGACGAATACGACCAGTCTGGGGGAAAAATGGTTCAACATCCTGCCTCCCACAATGTTGCCAAAGACAAAAATCAAAATTGCCAGATAAAAACACATGGACGCCTGTCCGCTTGTCCAGCCGGTCTGTTTCATCACATAGGGCTGATAGATTGACCAGATATGGGGATAACCTGTAAAAAACACGGCAAAAGCCCCGAAAATCAACATGAACATTCGTTTCGCACTCTGTACATTTTTCATGGAAATCCTATCCCTTTCCTGTTGTGTCTAATTCCTTACTATATAGATAGGATTTCCCATCACTCCAGTCTTCAACCTGTCCAAAATCTGGCAGGGAACCGGAACGATACCAAGTGCAAAAAGACTGCCGCATAACGCGGCAGCCTTGCTGCTATCTCAGGACTTCATATCTTTCCGGTTCCCCAGTTCTACTGATATGGTATATTCTTTGAACTGTCCGCTCTCTGCTCTCTGAACCACTACCTCAACAGTCTCTCCGGCAGCATGGTACTGCAGCTGATCAATCAATTCCTCTGAAGTTGAGACTCTTTTACCTGCCAGGGATGTGATAATATCATTTGGAAGGATTCCCGCCTTAGCGGCCGGCCCGTTTTCTTCCACACTTGCCACGAATGCTCCGCTTTCCACTCCGTACATCTGGCTGAACTCCGCAGTGACGTCGTTGCAGGTGATACCGATGTAAGAAGCATCGCTCTCGGCAACTTTTTCCCGGGTCATCAGGTCTTCCAGAATGGGCATAGCTGTGGAGATAGGAATTGCGTAACCCATACCCTCCACATCATTTTCTGCCAGTTTGGCGGAATTAATTCCAATGACCTGACCGCTCATATTCAGCAGTGCACCACCGCTGTTTCCAGGATTAATGGCTGCGTCTGTCTGAATACAGGGAGTTGTCATGTTATCCACATAACGGTCCAGTGCGCTCACATAGCCAGAGGTCACCGACTGGCCGAATCCCAGAGCATTTCCGATTGCCACCACCTGTTCGCCTACCACCAGGTCATTTGAGCTTCCCAGCTGGGCTATTTTAATCTCTCCCAATGTTTCTTCCGGAATATCTGCTTTCTTTACTGCAATAACTGCCAGGTCATTCTCCGCATCCGTACCTTTAATCTGTGCGGCCACTGCATTTTCTGTATCTGCCCCGCCCTGATTGTCTTCCGAAGTATTCTGGACATTTTCTGCCCCCTGTTCCTTCTTTTTATCCTGGAAGCACACACTCAGCGTTTTCGCTCCATCCACCACGTGATTGTTCGTGGCGATTAAAAGTTCATTTTCATTTTCTCCTACAATAATTCCTGAGCCGCTGGATTCCCCCTCATATTGCTGGGTTCCGCCTCCGCCCCAGCCAAAGAAATCAAACGTTGGAATCTCCTGTACGCTGATGGACGTGATAGCCACCACTGACGGCATGGTATTTTTCGCCACATCCGCAACTGTTGCCGTTGCCATGGGCACCACACTGCTGTCTCTGTCTGTGTCTCCATCACTCTTTGCCTCTGACTGCTCTTCCAGAGATGGCACCATACCCACTGTACCCACCTGCTGATTGGAGTTTCCCTCGCCGAAGAAATAATTTCCCGCCAGGTTCACCCCCTGAAATGCCACGCCTGCCACCAGGCCGAATACCAGCCCTCCGGCAATGACGGCCATCACCTTTTTCCCAACACCATTTCCGCTGTTCTTTTTCTTAAAAGGCGGCTTTCCTGCAGGAGCACTGCCACCACCCATCTGATAATATCTATTATACTGCTGTCCAGCTCCCATTCCTGTGTGATTTTCCTGTGAAGTATAGGTGGTTCCTGCATGTTCTTCCTTATTAGATTCGTTAGAACTATCCATCATAATGAAATCGTTAGCCATAATTTCTATCCCCTTTCATCACTGTATCTTATCATTGCTTCCTTGTTTGTATGAATACAGTCTAACAACGAATTGTGTTTAATGTGTGATAGAACGTTTAAAAAAAAGTGAAGACTATTCCACAGTGACAGATTTCGCCAGATTCCTGGGTTTATCCACATCCAGTCCTTTTCCCAATGACACATAATAGCTGAACAGCTGCAGGGGAATCACTGCAAGGGAATTGGTAAAATAAGGATTCGTCTCCGGCAGATAGATCACATAGTCTGCGCTTTTCTCCACTTCCTTGTTCCCCGCATTGGTCACTGCCATCACAAACGCGCCCCGGGTACGGACTTCCTGCATATTGCTTAAGGTCTTTTTGTACAGTTCTTTCTGAGTCACCAGCGCCACCACCAGGGTATCCTGCTCAATGAGAGATATGGTGCCGTGTTTTAGCTCCCCGGCTGCATATGCCTCTGAGTGGATATAAGAGATCTCTTTCAGTTTCAGGGAACCTTCCAGCGAGATGGCATAATCAATCCCCCTGCCAATGAAAAATACATGTTCCGTGGCCAGATACCTGTTGGCGAAATGCTGTATCTTTTCCTTATTTCCCAGCAGAAATTCAATCTGGTCAGGCAGTTTCTCCAAATCATAGAGCATGGAATGGAACTGGTTATCGTCTATCTCTTTCCTGACTTTGGCAAATTTCAGCGCCAGCAGATACTGGGCAATCAGCTGCGTGCTGTATGCCTTTGTAGTAGCCACTGCAATTTCCGGGCCCGCCCAAGTGTATAAAACATTATCTGCCTCACGGGCGATGGAGCTTCCCACCACATTCACAATCCCCAGGGTTCTGACGCCGCAGCTTTTCGCCTCCCGGAGGGCTGCCAGCGAGTCTGCCGTTTCCCCTGACTGGCTTACTATAATCACCAGTGTTCCCGGCTGGAAAATGGGCCTGCGGTATCTGAACTCCGACGCCAGGTCCACCTCCACAGGTATCCTTGCCAGCCCCTCAAACACGTATTTTGCCGTCACCCCAGTATGATACGCAGAGCCACAGGCCACAATGTAAATCTTATTCACTGCCAGGATTTCCTCATCTGTCATACCCAGCTCTTCAATGACAATATCCTGATCTTTCAGCCGGGGGTGCAGAGTGTCCATCACTGCCTTTGGCTGTTCATAGATCTCTTTCAGCATGAAATATTCATAGCCCTCTTTTTCCGCAGCTGAAATGTCCCATTCAATCCTGGAGGATTCTTTCTGCACTTCTTCTTTATCAATATTATAAAAATTCAGAGAATCCTTAGTCACTTTTACAATTTCCTGATTCTCGATAAAATAAACATCCCGGGTGTACTTTAATATGGCAGGCACATCGGAGGCGATAAAATTCCCATCCTTTCCCTGTCCTGCAATCAGCGGACTGTCTTTGCGCACAGCATAGATCTCCTCTGGAAAATCCTGGAACAAAATGCCCAGCGCATAAGAGCCCTCCACCCAGTACATAACTTTAGAAATTGCGTCCAGGGGATCTCCTTTATAATAATAATCCAGCAAATGCGCCAGCACTTCTGTATCCGTCTCCGAAACAAACTGATACCCTTTCCCCTCCAGCTTTTTGCGCAGCTTCATATAGTTCTCAATAATCCCATTGTGCACCACCACAATGGAGCTGTCTTTGTTATAATGGGGATGGGCGTTCACATCTGTAGGCGACCCGTGAGTCGCCCAGCGGGTGTGCCCAATACCCGAAACCCCAGGAAGAGTACTGCCTCCGTGAGTCATTTCCTCCAAAACTTTCAGCTTACCCATGGACTTTACCATATCAATTTGTGTCCCATTATAAACTGCCATTCCCGCAGAATCATATCCCCTGTATTCCAGCTTGGAAAGACCGTCCAGCAGAATCGGCGCCGCCTGCTGCTCACCAATATATCCTACAATACCACACATCCTCTTATCCTCCCGCTCTATGTAGTCAATTTTTGCAATTTCAAAACATGATTACTCGTCACCACATCCAGAGTCTGGCAAAAGAAACAAATAAGGAGCGAATTCAAAACGGTTTTGAGCTCCGTTTTGTTTCTTTTGCCAGACTCGTACGTCAAAAAATAGTTGATAAAGCACCGAAGCGTTACTCCCAGTAATTCGGCGTCATAGTACACACTTTAAGCCACTTCTTGGGCAGCCGCTCATAATGCTTCCCCATCTGATACCCCATATATTTAAAACCGCTGTGCACCACAAGTTTAGGAATCAGCCAGGGCTTTCTCTCCCGGAGCAGATAACGAAGCGATGCCCCCACCAGAGCAATCCCAGCTCCCTCCGACGGCACACTTTCGAAAATCTCCGGGTGTTCTGCCTGGGATACACCCAGATCAAAATTGCGCTGAAGCTGCTGCCAGCAGTTATAATTATGGGAATGAATGACCTGTGCATCCGCGGCATAGGCGATGCCGTATCCTGCCTGAATCAGTCCCGCCCCAAATATCATATCCTCATTGAAAATGGCTCTGGGGATAAACCCTCCCTGCTGCAGATAAATTTCCCGGTTATACGCCGCACACACGTCAGAACAAAAATAAGTTTTGATCCCCCGTTTCTTTAAGTCCCTTTTCCATGTTATGCTGCTCTTTGGCGGATAATTAAAACTTCTGGTAAATGCCTCAATGCAATGGGCGTTGATAGCAGGAATCTGTCTGGCATAACTGGCAGCCACCCCCTCTATCTCCAGGGGACGAATCAGATTTCCCAGCATATCCAGGTCTTTGGGCAGGGCGTCCTGTGTCATCCATACAAAGATATCTCCAGATGCATAGGATACCCCCAGCCGCCGTGTACCGCCGTGGTCAAAATCTGCTTTGGCAATGTGATGCACCTGCATATTCTCCCTGCCCGCTTCCCACTGGGGATTCCAGAATGCCTGTTCTGTGTTGATGATAATCAGCTGGTTTATGGGATATTTCTGCCTGTACAGCCTGTCCAGAAGCTGTCCGAATCTTTTTCCCGGTTTATAAGTAGGTATCAGCACATCTACCAATCGTTTCCCATCTTCCATCCTATCTCTCCTCTGCTATGGAGTTTATTTTGTAAGATAAAAACAGCCGCCGATTACCACATGAACGGTATCCGGCGGCCAAACACGCTCTAATAATTATCCCCTGCTGCTACATCCGGCGCGGCCACAGGCCCACCGCCATCCTGACTCTGGGGAGTATCCTGATAATCTGTGTAACTTTCCGGAACATAAGTATCTTGAACGGACTGGTCACCTGAATAATTGGGGTCCACATAGCCCGTATCCGCATAATCATAGCTGTCCGAATAATTATCCTGGATATCCGAGGAATAGTATTCCGTGGCCTGAGTGGTTTCTGTATATTCCGGAACTGCCGTCTCCGTCTCAGTTGCTTCAGAAGTGGGCTCTGATGTGGGCTCCGGCGTCTCACTCACTTCAATCCCGCCTAGTTCCGCAATTTTCTGACTCCGGTGGAAGACCACATCTGATGGAACATAGTCATTGTCAGCAAATAAAAACTTATGAAGCTCCCTCACATTAGATTCCAATGTCACAGGAAGCACTGTATCACCTGTATTCTCCAGGCGTTTTCCCGTATGTTCATAGGGAAATCCACAGGTCTCGTCAAAAGAATACGACAGCATACCTGCACCCATGTCAAAAATCTGCGATTTAGACAGGGAAGTCTTTACCAGGGGGAATACTTCATCCATGATAGATGACAAAGTACCCAGACTGGACTTTTTGGCTTTCTGAACCAGCTTCTGGATAATCAATCTCTGTCTCTCTGTCCGCTCAAAGTCCAGACCGGCTGTGTACCGGATTCTGGCATAAGAAGTGGCCTGCACTCCGTTCAAGTCATAGACACCGGCAACCTCCGGCTCTATTCTTGTATAATCCTCACCGGAAATCTCAGAGGTCTCCACACAGTAGTTATTCATGTGGACCACCTCATCCGCAGTCATCTCAACAGTAAGTCCGCCCAGCAGGTCAATCACCTTCACAAGGGCATTCATATCCACGGTCACATAATCCTGAATCTGCAGGTCTAGGTTAGTATTCAGCATGGACACTGCCTGGCTGGCTCCTCCTGCCATATAGGCAGAGTTAGCCTTCATATAAGAATCATTGCCCACATTGAGCAGGGTATCCCTGTACACAGATACCAGCTTTACCGCTTTTGTATCATTATTGATACTGGCGATGATAATGGTGTCACTGTTATTGACACCCATATCTGAACCTTCACCACGGGAATCCACCCCAAAAAGAGCTATATTCTGATAGCCGGTCATTTTCTCGCTTGTGACCATATTCATCTGCACATCGCCCAGATCCTCACCCTCTATCTTGCTCAGCTTGGAATTGATCTGCCCATACACAAATAATCCCCCGATTAAAAGTACGAGCACAATCAGTTCTCCAATAAACAATATGACCCTTCTCTTGGTTCCTTTTTTCGCCATGTTCTTCCCCTTATCTAATACGCGTTTTTATTTACAAATCCTTTGAATACCGTTAAAATAAGAATTTTCACATCAAAGCCCAAGGTCCAGTTCTCAATATAGTACAAGTCGTATTCGATGCGCTTACGAATAGAAGTATCCCCCCGATATCCATTTACCTGCGCCCATCCAGTCAGTCCTGGCCGTACCTGATGTTTCACCATATATCTGGGAATCTCCTCCCGGAATTTCTCCACAAAAAACGGCCGTTCCGGTCTGGGTCCCACAAGACTCATATGGCCTTTCAGAATATTGAAAAGCTGCGGCAGCTCGTCAATACTGGTCCGGCGCATAAACTTCCCCACGCCCGTCACCCGGGGATCATTTTTTGTTGTCCAAGCTTTCTTCTCTTCACTTTCCTTCTGCACCTCCATAGACCGGAATTTATACATCTGAAATGTCCGGTTGTGAAGCCCCACCCGCTCCTGCTTATAGATCAGCGGCCCAGGCGAAGTAAGTTTGATAAATATACAGGCAGTCAGCATCACAGGCGAAGCAATGACAATTCCAAAAAGAGAACCTGCAATATCCATGAGCCGTTTCAGGACTGCCAGGAAATTGTTGGTCAATGGCACATGCCGGATATTGATCACCGGAAGTCCCAAAATATCCTCTGTATACGGTTTTGTGGGTATAATATTATTATAATCGGGAATAAATTTTGTATGCACGCCTGATTTTTCACAGAGTCCCACAATTTCTTCCAGTCTGTAATACTCGCCCAGCCCCAGGGTAATGGCAATCTCGTCCAGATGATTTTCCTGTAAAATATCCGTCAATCCTGCGATTGTGCCCACCACTGGAATTCCCTTATACACTGTTCCTGTCTCTGCCTCATCGTCTAAAATTCCCTGGATGGTATAACCCCATTGAGGATTTGCCAGAATTCTGTCCACATATTCTTCCGCAGCGCGGCTGTAGCCCACCAGTAAAATATACTTCTGATTAAAGCCCCTGCGGCGCATATCTCTGAGTACATAGCGGATCACATTGCGAAGCACCGTCTCCCCAACGATATTAATGCCATAGAAAATAAAAATCACCCACCGGGAAAAATCAATGATCTTCAGCACATACAGTGCCACCATAATCAAAAACACACCCAGTGTATTGGCCTTTACAATATTCGCCAGCTCCAGCCTGCGCCCCTGTACACGTTTCGGCGTGTACAAATTAAAGGCGTAATACAAGATCAAGAATCCAGGTACAATGAGAAGCAGCGCTGACATATACTGTTCAAAAGAAAGTACCCGGACAGAGGTTTCAGAAAAAGGCCCGCTGAACTTCAGAAACCAGGCCGACACATAAGACAAAGCTATGACCAGTGCGTCAAATACCACATGCAGCCGGTTAAAATACCTCTGGTTATCTCTAATCAAAGTTTCCTCACCTCTACATATCCCATCAATTCATCTTTCACGTAAACCAATATCAAATATTACTATATAGTAGTTGCCCCGAAAAGGCAATAAAATATTCCTCTTTTATCATAAAAATTTTGGAAATTCTTCCCTATTTTTTCAGATTTCTCAAAATATTAACCCATAATTCTAACTGTATATCGAAATAATTTCGAAAATTTTCAAAACAAAATCTAACTTTTTTGTCTTTTTTGCAGATTCCAAATCCCTGGTGGATTCCCGCTGCATATTCCTTTCCAAACCCCTTTTTTACAAAGAAAAGAAATTTTATCAGAAAGCCTGCCGCCAAAAAAGGAAGGTTCAAAAGGAGCTGCCCAAAAGGCATGTTCTTATAAATTAAATATATATTATTTCTGGCCGAATAACTGACTTTAAATGGATTGTACCGGGAACCGGTGGTTCCGCTCCCCACATGATACACCACTGCTTCTGGAGCAAATACATTCACATATCCGTGGATTCTGGCCCGGTATCCCAAATCTAAATCCTCCAGGTACGCAAAATGTGTCTCGTCAAAGAATCCGATCTCCTCCATCACATCTTTTCTATAGATGGCGGCACCTGCGCAGGATGCAAAAATCCGCGTTTCCCTGGTATAATCTTCCTGAGGGCGTCCTTTTCCCCTGGCATAGGCCCACCCCAGCGCACTGTAATAATTCCCGGCATCGTCAATCTGCTCCCTGTGGTAAAACTGAATCATTTTCGCGCTGCAGGAAAACCGCCTGCTGTCTTTTTGAATACACGACAGGAGTCCCTGTACAAATCCGGGGGCCGCCTCTGTATCATTGTTCAGCAAAATGACAAACGGCGTGGCGGACGCGGCAATTCCGGCATTGACTGCTCCGCAGAAACCCTGGTTCTCAGACAGGGAGATGACTCTCACTTCCGGGTAATCCCTGGCCAGCAGTGCCTGGCTTCCGTCTGCGGAGGCATTGTCCACCACGATTGTCTCAAATTCCTGGCAGTCCTGGCGGCGCAGGGCGTCCAGGCAGACTGGGAGGTAGGTGATTCCGTTGTAATTAGGGATGATGATTGTAACTTTTTTCATGGGTGCCTCTCTATATGATTATACAGACGCCGCCGGCGGCGTTATTCCAACGGTTTGAGCGAGTAATTCCACTTTGTGAGGGAGAGATTTTTATTATAATAAGGGTCGCCTTTTTTCAGAATGTCTATCCAGTGGCTGCGCATGTATTCGATTTCTCTCTGGAAGCGGCGGACCTTTTCTTCGCTGTCCTCTGCCCCTCTGGTTTTGGATTCGTAGTGGTATAGTTCCACGTACGGGTTGTATACCACCAGATAGTTCTGCTGTCTTATTTTCAGGCACAGGTCTACGTCGTTGAAGGCTACGGCTAGTTCCTCTGTGAAGCCTCCGGCCTGGTAAAAGACTTCTGCCTTTACCATCATGCAGGCTGCGGTTACTACGCTTAAATCCTGCTGGATGGATGCTTTATGCAGATAGCCTGTGCGGTTTCTGGGCATGCCTGTGAACATGTTTCCCGCGATTCCCCCGATTCCCAGGATACAGCCTGCGTGCTGGATGGTGTTGTCAGGGTAATAGAGCTTGGCTCCCACGGCTCCGGCCTCCGGACGCTGGCAGTTTCCCAGCATTTCTTCCAGCCAGCCGGGGGTGATTACCTCTACATCGTTGTTGAGAAACAGCAGGTAGCCTCCTGCGGCCAGGGATGCGCCGTAGTTGTTGATGGCAGAATAGTTGAAAGCTCCTTCCCAGACGGCCACCTGTATATTGTCTTCTTTTTTCAGCTCCTCATAGTATTGGAAAATTTCTTCTGAGGTACTGTTGTTTTCTATGATAAGGATTTCGTAGTTTTTGTAGGTGGATTTCTCTTTTATGGAGCGCAGGCACGTTTTCAGGGTGTCTTTTTCATCTTTGTTGGGGATGATGATGGAGATTTTTGCCTCCTCTCTCACAGGATAGTCCACCCGGTAGAACCCATAATCTTTGGTGTGGGAGACCCGGCCCGGCGTGTCTGTACGCCTTAAGTGCTCTTCTATGGCCCTTCTGCCCGCCTCATAGGCGTACATTTTACTGGCCGGATTGTCTGCTGTGGAAGATTTGTGGGTGCGCCAGTGGTAGAGAATCTCCGGTATATGATGGACTTTCTCTGCGCATTCGGTGCAGCGCAGGATGAAGTCGTAATCCTGTGCCCCATCAAATTCCTTCCGAAATCCCCCTGCCAGGGCCATCACCGTTTTCTTCACCAGGAAAAAGTGGGTGATGTAGTTGTTGGAGCGCAGCAAATCCAGGTTAAAGTCCGGCTTCAGGTGGGGCTGGAAGTGTTCGGACAAGTCTGTGGTTACTTTGTCCTCATCTGTGTATATACAGTCAATCTCCGGGTCTGACTCCAGGGCCCGTACTATTTCATACAGGGCATTAGGGGCCAGCACATCGTCGTGGTCTAAAAGCCCCAGATAGTCTCCCTGAGCCATGGCCAGTGCCTGGTTGGTGTTTTCTGCTATCCCAGCATTTTCAGTGAGATTCTTCCAGCGGACCCGGCTGTCCTTGTCCCCGTACTCTGCCAGCACCCGGCTCACTGTCTCATCTTCCGGACTGGCGTTTGCCATGCACAGTTCCCAGTTGTCGTAGGTCTGTTCAAGAAGGGACTCAATCATTTCCCGAAGAAATGTCTCCGGTGTCCGGTAGACAGGCACCGCAACGCTGATTTTCGGCTTTATTTTCCACCGTTTCTTCTTCTGGCGGGCCAGTTCTTCTTTTGACGGGCGGTACTTTTCGTACCAAGGCCCGTAGGGGACTTCCTCCGGCTCAAACCGTTCTCCCAAGCGCACCCAGAATTCCTTCAGCCCGTAGTGCTTCAGATAACGGATGCCCTTTTGTATGGTATAAGGGGAAAGCTTCCGAAAAAGCCTCCCCCACTCAATATGACTCATGGATCTATCCTCAATTACGCTTCATCAATCGCTTTTCCAATGTCATTTCTCATATATTTATTTGAAAAATCAATCCATTTTACTGCTTCATAAGCATTTTTCCTTGCTTCTTTCAAATTGCTTCCCTTAGCGGTAATCCCCAGCACCCGTCCTCCGTTGGTGACCACCGTATCACCATCCAGTTTCGTTCCGGCGTGGAAACAATAATATCCGTCCCGGTCCTTGAATTTTTCAAATCCGTAGATGGGGATGCCTTTTTCATAAGCCAGCGGATACCCATCGGATGCCAGAACCACGCACACAGCTGCATTGTCCTCAAATTCCAGGTCAATGTCCGCCAGCCGTCCTTCCAGACATGCCTCCACCACTTCTATAATATCGTTTTTCATCCTGGGCAGCACAACCTGTGCCTCCGGGTCACCGAACCGGGCATTGTACTCCAGAACTTTCGGGCCGTCCTGGGTGAGCATCAGGCCAAAGAACAGGATTCCGATAAAAGGTCTGCCCTCCTTCGCCATGGCATCCACAGTAGGCTGGAAAATCTGCTTCTGACAGAAATCATCAATTTCCGGCGTATAGAAAGGACTGGGGGAGAAGGTGCCCATGCCGCCTGTATTCAAACCCTGATCCCCGTCCTTGGCCCGCTTGTGATCCTGAGCGGATGTCATGGTTTTCACCGTCTTCCCATCCACAAAGGCCAGTACTGACACTTCCCGTCCTGTCATGAATTCTTCGATAACCATGGTGTTTCCGGCACTTCCGAACTTCTTGTCTTCCATGATAGTCCGTACCCCGTCCCTGGCTTCCTCCATATTCTGGCAGATGAGCACGCCCTTTCCAAGGGCCAGACCGTCAGCCTTCAGCACAATGGGGAATTTGGCCTGCTCCAGATAGGCGATGGCTTTCGCCGGATCGTCAAAATTCTCATAAGCCGCTGTGGGAATGTTATATTTTTTCATAAGGTCTTTGGAAAATGCCTTGGAACCTTCTATAATAGCTGCATTTTTCCTTGGACCGAACACCGCAAGCCCCCGCTGTTCAAACACATCCACAATGCCGCCGGCCAGGGGGTCGTCCATGCCAATGATGGTCAGGTCAATGGCCTGTTCCTGGGCAAAATCCGCCAGTTTCTCAAACTCCATGGCACCGATATTGACACATTCGGCATATTCCCCGATTCCGGCATTTCCCGGAGCACAATAGATCTTCGTCACTTTCGGGCTTCTTGACACACTCCATGCAACTGCGTGTTCCCGTCCCCCGCCGCCTACTATCAGTATCTTCATTATCCCTCTACTCCTTTATCCGTGCTGTTTTTTGTTCCACAACTATTTTTCCATTGGCTATCAGATCAATGGCCTGGGGCAGAATCTGCCATTCCGCCTGCTCCATCACCCTGCGCTGGAGAGTTTCGGGAGTATCTTTTGGCAGAATCTCCACTGCTTTCTGTAATATAATGGGGCCGGTATCCGTCCCCTCATCCACGAAATGCACCGTGGCTCCTGTCACCTTCACGCCCCGCTCCAGGGCTTTCTCATGGACATGCAGTCCATAACACCCTGTCCCGCAAAAAGACGGAATCAACGCAGGATGCACATTGATAATCCGGTTTGGATAAGCCTCCACAACTGCCTTGGGCATGACCACCATGCACCCTGCCAGCACGATCAGCTGGGTTTCATAGGACTGCAGCGTCTCCAGCAATGCCTGATAATACTGTTCCCGGCTGTCATAAGACTTTGGTGAAAGGCAGAGTGCCGGGATGTTGTGTTTCTCAGCCCTCTTCAGGGCATAGGCCCCGGGATTGTTGCTGATGACCACTTCCACTGATGTGTTGGTAATCCTGCCCTCATCCATGGCATCCAGGATTGCCTGCAGATTGGTGCCGCCCCCAGAGACCAAAACTGCAGTCTTTAACATAACGTCACTCCTTTTTCGCCGGAAACAATGGTTCCCACCACGTAAGGCGTCTCTCCCGCCTCTTTTAAAGCCTCTACTGTCCGGTCCGCATCCGCCGCATCCACGGCGGCGATCATGCCGATTCCCATATTATAAGTATTATACATCACCTGTTCATCAATACTGCCTTTTTCAGCCAGCAGGCCAAACACTGGCGGAACCGGATAACTTTCTTTTTCAATCCGGGCGTGGACGCCTTCACTCAACATACGGGGAATATTCTCGTAGAATCCTCCTCCGGTGATATGGCAGCATCCGTGGATAGAAACTCCCGCCTCACGGATGGCAGACAGGGCTTTTACATAAATCTTTGTAGGAGCTAACAGCGCTTCGCCCAGAGTACACCCCAGCTCTTCATATCTTGTCTCCAGAGACTCCCTGGTCATATCAAAGACTTTGCGCACCAGGGAGAAACCATTGCTGTGTACACCAGAGGAGGCCATACCCACCAGCACATCCCCCGGCTTGATATCTCTGCCGGTGATCAGATCTTTTTCATCTACAATCCCCACGGCAAAGCCGGCCAGATCATACTCGTCCTCCGGATAGAATCCCGGCATCTCTGCCGTCTCTCCGCCGATTAAGGCAGCCCCTGCCTGTACACATCCTTCTGATACACCGCTTACAATCTCTGCAATTTTCTCAGGGAAATTCTTGCCGCAGGCAATATAATCCAGGAAAAAAAGCGGCTGTGCGCCGGCGCAGGCAATATCGTTGACACACATTGCCACACAGTCAATCCCCACTGTATCATGCTTGTCCAGCAGAAACGCCAGTTTCAGCTTTGTCCCCACCCCGTCTGTTCCTGAGACCATGGTGGGCTTTTCCATGTTTTTAAACCTTTCCAGGGAAAACGCTCCGGAAAATCCCCCGATTGATGTAAGCACCTCCGGGCGCATGGTCCTGCCGATATGTTTTTTCATCAGTTCCACTGACCGATAGCCCGCCTCAATATCTACGCCTGCCTTTTTATAATCCATAGCACCCTCCTAATACTCCTGATACCCCACTTGCTGCAGCCGGGCATCCTTCGCCTCCACCTGTTCTTTCAGTTCTTTTGCGTACTCTTTCAGCCGTCCCAGCAGTTCTTCATCGGATACGGCCAGAATCTTTGCCGCCAGAAGTCCTGCGTTGGCGCCGCCTCCTATGGCCACCGTTGCCACCGGTATTCCGGAAGGCATCTGTACAATGGAGTACAGAGAATCCCTTCCCCCCAGAGAAGTTGTGTGCATGGGAATCCCAATCACAGGCATGGGGAATATGGCCGCACACATGCCGGGAAGATGGGCTGCCATGCCTGCGCCTGCAATGATCACTTTCAAGCCCTTTTCCTCAGCCGATTTGGCGTATTCAAAGAACACATCCGGCTCCCGGTGTGCTGAGATAATCCGCATCTCATACTCCACCCCCAGCTTATCCAGTATTTCCGCCGCTTTTCTCATCACAGGCATGTCCGAATCACTGCCCATGACAATTCCTACCTTTGCCATCTCTCTACCTCCTTACAGTTTCTTACCATTTTATTATGTTTATATCTCTCTTGTCAATGAACCAGTTAGAAAACGCCCCTTTCATAGAATGTGTCTCACTCTCAGCCAGAGTTTGGAGAACTTCCCCAGTTATCCTTATAATAACGGCTCATTTAATTCTTCCGTCCCAGGCAGGACAAATCTCCCGTTTTCCAGGATTTTCACCGCCCCTTTGGGAGTAATCACCTGAATATGTCCCAGCTCATCATAAGGTATGGTAATATCCGTATGGCATCCCATATATGCCTTGTCCTTATCCTGGAAGCGGAGCCTTGAGACTTCATTGTCCCTGGCAATCACTTCTCTGCCGTCTGGATTCTTCACCACAACATCTTCCGACCAGCTGTAGCAGGTATCCCCCACTGCAAAGTGAGGACCCATTTTCTCCGCTATTAATATAGGAAGTTTATCCTCAATCTGATATTTTCTGGCCGCCACATATGCCGTGGTATTGGTGCCAATGGCGAACTCTCCCATGGGAAGGCTCTCGTGATGATAAAGTACATTTTCCCTGATATATTTTCTGTTTTCCTGTTCCTCAGAAAAATTACCGCAGTGATAATCCACCACCATACCATCTCGAAAAACCAGCTCCAGGTCTTTATACAAAAGCCCGTTCAAATACACCTGGCTCACATGGAGCACCCCATTGGTGCCCTTCAGCCTGGGAGAAGTGAACACTTCCCCCACAGGGATATTTACATCTGCCACACAATTTTCAAAAGCCGTCTGTCTGGTTCCATCCTCAATGGGATGAAGGGCCACAGTCAAGTCCGTCCGATTTGTATCCTTTCCCTGAATATGCACCTGATTCCCCTGATCCATGGCCTGGATAATCGTCTGCTGTATCTGCTCATAGACTTTAGCATCCAGGGTATTAATCCGAACCACTTCCCGGAAAATCTCAGGAAACTGCCGGCCAATTTCCGGCACCGGCCAGGCAATAATGGTAAAACTGCGCTCTTCTCCTTTGATATAGCGGTTGGTAATCTGTGACAGCTGATTATCCATATAAACCTGGAGTTTTTGCTGGCTTTCGCTTAAAGTAAGCGCCTCCGGCTGATTTTCCGGCGTAAAAGGCGTCTCCCCAAATATTTCCATCACCGCAGGGCCCCCATGTACATCCGCCAGCTCCCTGTGTTTCTCATAGGCCGTCTGTGCCGCCCGCAGTCTGCGCTGAACAAAATCCTCATCCAGAAACAGGGCTGCGTCTCCCCGGTGGTCATAATCAAACTGCTGATTGGGTATATGGCCGTAATAGCCGATTCTGTGATGCTGCTTCTTATTGACCACATGGCCAGCAGCCCGGTAGATCACCGGCTGCAGTCCCATCTGGCGAAACTGTCCGACAGCCGCCCGGACAACCCTCTCAAATCCCAGACAGTAACGGATATTCACCGTCTTCTTTTTGGATAAGTCCTTATTGCCGTTGATAAATCCCATCCGGTAGCCTTCTGTATAAGTGCGGGCCATCCGGTCAATCTCCTCCTGGTGCAGACTCCCCAGAAACTGGGCTGTCTGACATTCGCTGTCTGTAATATATTCTCCAAAATCATACAGGTATTCTGTGGTTCCCAGATCTGCTTCCATGAGAATCGTCTCCGCAAAAGAACAGGACGGGTCCAGCTGTTCTTTGATGCGCCTTTCCACCATATCCTCACAGTAATCACTCACATACCAATACAGAATATCCCTGATTTCTTTCGGCTTGGGCAGTTCTTCCCTGGAAAATGCCCCGTAAACTTCCAGAAACAATTCACAGCATACGGTCATATCCCAGAGACGGCCCTCTATACAGTACACAATCATTCCCCTCAGTTCACTGTATAAGAAGCTCAGATAACGCCCGTAATCTCCCAGACATTGGACTGCATATACAGGGTTTCCGTAGGAATGCCTGTAGTATGCAGGCAGAATGTCTTCATATAACAGAGCGTTCCTTCTCTTTTTTTCTTCAAAGGTAAATTCCTTCCAGCCGGCTCCTGACTCTGCCGCCAGCTGAAGGAACCTGGCCGTCCGGACAAAATAATCCCTCCATGGACTCTTCTCTGCCATACCTGCCCCGGCTTCCCTGACAATCTCCTGAATCCGGCCTAGGGCCAGTCCCCAGCGTTCCTCTAATATATTTTCCAAAAACTATCAGCCGCCTTTCCGTATGCTGTTTTTATTGGTTAGATGCATCCACCTTTAGATTCCCCAGCTCCACGTGTTTTCGGATCAGCCCCTCCAGATACTCCCAAAGCCTGGGTGCCCACTGGCGGACCCGCTCGTTCCTCTTATAAACCTGTTTTTCCAAAATCCCGTGTTCTCTCCAGCTTATTCCCCCCGAAGCATCGTTTAACAGCAGCGGCTGGCAATTATCCAACACCCGTGCAAAACGTGCTTCCGGACTTTCACATGCCTCGAATTCCTCCCAAAGACTGCGGAAATACCTGCCCTGTTCTTCCGGAAGTATGCCAAACAGTTTTTGGGCAGCTTCCACCTCTTTTTGATGCTGGGCCTCCTGTGCCGCCTGGTCATAGGCATAGGCATCCCCTGCATAGATTTCCACCAGGTCATGCGCCAGAACCAGCTCCACCGTCCTGGCCGCATCCACAGGCTCCGGCATATATTCCTTCAGTACCAGAGCGCACATGGCCAGATGCCAGGAATGCTCCGCATCATTCTCTTTTCTGACTCCGTCAGACAGATACGTCTGCCTGCCGATCATCTTCAGTTTATCAATCTCACGCAGAAACTCCATCTGCTGTTCTAACCGCTCGTGCATATTTCCTCCATGATTGAAACGTGTGTTAGGTTAAGCCTCAGGATATGTCCTAAACCCCCAGCAGATACAATCCCAGCCATCCCACCATAATCAGCCCGTTGGCAATGGCACCTGCTGTACAGTATGAATGTATCCTGTCCTTTGCGGAAAAACTGACCATTCCCATAATGAAACCGTAAAATGCCAGCAATATGGCACAGACACTGATTCCTCCGATGAGAGCCTGGCTGATCACATATTCCTGCAGGAAAAAAGATACTGCAACTGCCGCCAAAAAAAGCACAAAAGAAATGACAGCCAGAACCACAGAATAAATTCCGCCCTCCGCCTGCTTCTGCTGTGCAAATGAATATCTATACCTCTTTGCCATACAGTCTCCTCCTGATCTCATTACAGATCCAAAATGCCACATACCCCAGAAAGGCTCCCAGTGTATTCAACACCAAATCGTCCACATCAAAACATCCTACCCGGAAAACCAGCTGGGCAGTCTCCACACATAAACTCAAGGAGAACCCGCCCAGTGTTACCAGCAGACAATTCTGAAAACGGCAGTGCATCACCGGCAGAATATACCCAAAAGGGACAAATCCCACCACATTGCCGAAAATATTCAGCACCATGGCCAAAGTGCCCACTTTCTCCCGGTAAATCCAAAACCTTTTAATCTCCGCAAAAAGCTTTAGATTATACCTGTATTCCCGTGTGATGTCCCCTGCCCTTCCATAAGACTCCGCAAAAAACAAAAAATACACCAACAGCCCCATATACAGCACAAACAAAAGCCTGCCCACACTGCGAATCCACCTTTTTGTTTCCTTTCTCACATCTCCATCCTCAAAACACCCATATATACATATTTATATGGTTATTTCATTCTTTCTTTTCAGCAGACGGGCACCGCTTATGATCATCAAAATTCCGCTCACCACTCCCACCGCTGCCACGATAATTCCCAGAGACAGATTTACCACCCCGGCCCAGACAACTGTTTTATAGATTTTTTCATTCATAACCAGCTCTCCTTTTCCTGATTCCAGTACTTATACCCGTGAGTCAAATGATTTGCCAGCAGGCCTTCTCTGTTTTAAGCAAAACAGCAAATCATTTGGCAAATACATATACTCTTGAGTATATTTCCATACAATTCTTAATGTGATGCCCCGTACTGTTCATAATAAGCATCAATCGCCTCTTTTAATGTATCGTCAATGATCACTTTTCCTTTGTATGGGCGGTTATGCAGGTGTGAAACAACTTCCTCCATGGTCACAATGGCCGTTGTCTGCAGTCCATATTGCTCCGCAATCTCCTGCAGGGCTCCCTTGTCCCCTTTGCCCCGCTCCATCCGGTCCACCGATACCACCAGTCCCAGAGGCTTCACCTGGCCCTGGGCCTTCAATATGGGCATAGTCTCCCCGATGGATGTCCCGGCTGTGGTCACATCCTCAATAATCACCACTTTATCGCCGTCCCCCAGCGGGCTTCCCAGGAGAATTCCCTTGTCCCCGTGGTCTTTTACTTCTTTTCTGTTGGAACAGTAGCGCACATCCACCCCGTAAATCTCACTGATAGCCATGGACGCCGCCACAGTCAGAGGAATCCCTTTATAGGCAGGTCCAAACAGCACATCAAATTCCATGCCAAAAGCCTCTTTAATGGCCCTGGCATAATACTGCCCCAGTCTGCGCAGCTGGGTGCCTGTGCGGTAAAACCCTGTATTCACAAAAAACGGGGTCTTACGGCCGCTCTTGGTGACAAAATCCCCAAACTTCAGAACATCGCAATCAATCATAAATTCTATAAATTCCTGTTTGTAACTCTCCATTCAGAAACCTCCTGTTGTAAACTTACCGCATTTTCAGATACGCCCTCAATGGCAGCCCGCATCAAATTCCCTCCCATTCTACCATATCATTTGAGAAATAACAATTATTTTCCGGAAATATCCTACAGCATTCCTCTTGTCCGAATATTTAAGAAAATTTACATTGACAACCACCTCCTTGCGTGTATAATTGGCTTAAATAGAAAGGTGGATCAAATGCAATATCGAAAAGACAAAAAAGGAAATGATATCTCAATTCTCGGCTATGGATGTATGCGCTTTTCCAGACAGGGAATCGGAATAGACCTGGACAAAGCACAAGCGGAGGTAAAAGCAGCTATAGAAGGCGGGGTAAATTATCTGGATACCGCCTATATCTACCCTGGCAATGAAACAGCTGTGGGGGAGATCCTGCACCGCCTGAAGTGCCGTAACAAAATATATCTCGCAACAAAGCTTCCTCATTATATGATAAAGTCCATGGAAGGCATAGAAAAGACATTTCGCGAACAGCTCAGACGGCTGCAGACTGATTACATTGATTATTATCTCATGCATATGCTGACCGATACTGCCACCTGGGAGAAACTGAAAAGACTTGGCATAGAGACATGGATTCGCGAGAAACTTTCCTCTGGACAAATCCGAAATATTGGATTCTCCTACCACGGAAATTCGAAAATGTTCAAACAGCTGGTGGATGCTTATGACTGGGACTTCTGCCAGATTCAATACAATTATATGGATGAGACTTCCCAGGCAGGCGTTGAAGGTTTAAAATACGCCAGCGCGAAGGGACTTCCCGTCATAGTCATGGAACCCCTGCGGGGAGGGCGCCTGGTAAATCTGCTTCCTGAATCCGCAAAAGCCCTGTTCAGCCAGAGCGGTGACAGCCAGACCCCTGCTGAACTTGCCTTTAGATGGCTGTACGACCAGCCGGAAGTCACCTGTGTCCTGTCCGGTATGAACTCCATGGAGATGGTGGAAGAAAATTTAAAGACAGCCTCAGACTCTCTCCCCGGCTGTATGACAGATTCTGACCGGGAACTGTTAAAGCTGGTGAAAGAGGAAATACAAAAAACTGTAAAAGTGGGCTGTACCGGATGCGGATATTGTATGCCCTGTCCCAAAGGCGTGGACATTCCAGGGGCTTTCCGCTGTTACAACGCACTGTATTCCGAGGGGAAGAAATCCGGAAGAAAAGATTATCTTCAGTGCACAGCAGTCCGCCAGAATCCCAGCAGCGCATCCCAGTGCATCCAGTGCGGAAAATGTGAATTCCACTGTCCACAGCACATCGAAATCCGTAAAGAATTAAAAAATGCCGCAGATGAATTGGAAACCCTTTCTTACCGTTTTATGAAATGGGCTGTTCACTTTTTCAAGCTGTGGTAACAGTATGGCAGACCACACTTCCTTTTTGCCCTGCCTGAGGGCAGGCGGTCTGTCCCCTTTATTCCAGGCACAGCCAGCATTGTAAGAAACGGAAGAAAGCTCACAGAATGTCTGGCATGTGCTTCCCAGAATAGATAGAATACCAATGCGCCTCCCCAATATACGGAAAGAATCAGCATATCCATCCGGCTCTTTTTCCGCGTTATCAGCAGTCCCCTCAGAATCACAAAAAACAATATGATATTATAAGCCTGCATATATGCTCTGAAACAGGCTGACTTTTCTCCAGTAATCCAATGATAGCACGCGTTTTTATCCACCACATACCGGGTATACTGGGAATATCCCCGGGAACCAATCCCCCACACGATTGCTTCTTTTGTAAAGGCCAGCCGCAGATTTCCCAGAAATCCATTCCTGCAGATACGCTGTTTATAAACTCTCCAGTTATTTGCTGCCCTTTCCTCATGAGTACGGAAACTTCTTGTAAACTTCACGTCCTCGGCACTGTAAGTACCTCTCCCCCTGCTTCCCATCATAAGAAAATGTTCCACTGTGATGCCAGAATCGGATGTATCAAAATCCACATGATATGCATAAAGCCTGCTCCAAAGCATCATAAACAGAAGAAAACCGCCCAGAAACGGGGCACCATGTGCTGCCAGCTTCCTCCAATACCCCTTCACCATAGCACATATTGCCGACGCAATGACAAGAAATATACTGGTGACCCGGATTTGAACAGCAAGCCCAATAAGAAAACCAGATAGTATAGACAATATAAAAGAAAATAACTGCCTTTCTGGATGAAGCTCAAAGGCATAGAGCATGAGACATGCTCCTGTAATGGTAAAAAAAAGAGAAACTGTGTCCGTGTAATAATAAGACGCATACGCGTAAAAAGCCGGATTAAGCAACAGAATAAACATAACAGCTGCAACGGTCTGGATATCTGCAATTCTCTTCAAAATCAAATAAGCAGCCACATAAATGAAAAACAGCAGAACAACATGAAAGATTCCTCCGGCAAGACGATAATTTTCCAGCCCCAGCCCTCTAAAAAAACGAAAAACCCAGTACAGTACAATGGCAATTGGGATATTATTCGTATTAAAACTGAAATATTTTACATCTGTAAGCTGAGTATTCCCTGTCTCCAGCATTTCCACGCACTGGTCATATATATGAGACAGATCCACTCTGGGAACAAGCTGCATATGAAAGACAATGTACAACTGCAGCAAAAAAGCAGAAAGAATACCCGCCCATATTCCAAAACGGATACAAGTCTCAGGCAATTTCCAAATATAAGGGGTCACATAGAAAAGAAAAAAAGCCAGAAAAACCGCCAGAAATATGGTAAGTCCTCCAGGCACATCATGATACATCCACGGCTCCACCGCTGACGCCAAAATTAAAAATACAGCAGACAATATCAAAACCGAGTAAACACACTGTTCAAAAATCTGCTCAAAATTAATCTCTTTTCTTTTCATAAACCATCCACCTTCCGATTGAAAACAGATATCCTAAAAATTATGCCCCCGGATCAATAAGAATATGCCCAATAAAAGCCAAACAGAAATATTCTTCTTTGAGTAACCGCCTAGGCAGCGGATAGATTGTATTCTCTTTCGCAGCTAAAATAGGGTATTCCTCCAAAGTACTGATAATTTCATGCCCATAAGACATTCGCTGTTTTATCATCAACAGAATACAAAATTCAAGAGTCCCTCGTTTGATTTGGGATTTCCAATCTTCACTGTTCATCTACTGTACCTTCTTTATATACATTGTACTACATAGTACATTGTGTATCAATAGTATATCTAGGAATTTAGCGGCCTGACCATTTTACAGATTGAAAAGGGTACAAGGTTCGTTCCGGATTATGAAGTGACGGCTGTCTACAATCATAGTTTTCATTCCTTTCCTTGCCCTGATGCGGCGTAATTAAGCATAGCACAGGCAGGAATAGTGAACTAGAACGCACTTTTTTGATATGTGGTGTCTTTTTTGATGCTGCACTATGGAGGAAATCTTATGGCAGGTTTCCAAAGGGGGGGGCGGTGCGGTTCAACGAATTGCAGCGGCGCTTAGGGAAGATCACCACCAAGACCCTGACACAGCAGCTTCGTGAACTGGAAGAACAAAAAATACTTGCGCGGACGGTTTATCCCGACAATCCGCCAAAGGTCGAATATACCTTAACGGAACTCGGACAGTCCATTCATCCCGTTTTGAAGTCGCTGTGCGATTGGGGAACAAATTATCAAAGTGCTATTTCAGAAACTCTTGTTAGCGGATGAGATGCAAACTGGTATCGTTGCGCTCTACTCTTTGAACATCCATTGAGCGATGGGGTTGATGGCAGAAGCAGGAAGCAGCTTAGAGGAAAATACCAGCAGCTTGTTATATAAACCAGCAGTTGTCGTTCGCTTTCCTCTCATTAGGCTTTTGTGGCAGCATATACCGTGTCAAATGGACAAGGCATATAGGCTCCCGTAGAGCCTACATTTAAGATTCGACCATACCCGCGCCCTATCATTCCGGGTAAAAACAGCTTTGTTAAAGCTGTCAAAACTTTAATATGCACCTGTATCATGTCAAGTTCTTTGGAGAGCTGTGTGTCGGTAAAATATCCTGCTTCATTGAATCCTGCATTATTGATAAGAACATCAACGGACAAGCCAAGTTCTCTGGCCTTGTTCGCAATTAACTCTGCGGCCCCATCCTCTGCCAAATCGCAGGAAATACATTCTACCGAAACTTGATAGCGTGATTGTAGTTCTGTCTGCTGCCGCTGGAGTTTTGCCTTATTTCTTGACACAAGAACGAGATTATTTCCTTCTCTTGCAAATTTTTCAGCAAAAGCGGC
>CAJURF010000039.1 GCA_910588825.1 uncultured Lachnospiraceae bacterium | reverse complement strand
TTGTTCCTGCATTATTAGAAATTGAAGAGAGTACTAAGGATGGGAGTTTTATTAACTATAAATGAGCAAATCCAAAAAAATGCACAAAAATATCCTTTCGCATAATGACTCAATATCGCCAAGAATACCGCCGTTATGGAAATATGTAAGCATTGGACAAATGTATGTGCAGGAAACCAGGAAATTTAGGCAGAGCTATTGTGCTAATGTCAAGACTTCCTCTAGAGGCACACCGCTGGCGCCGCACCGATAAAAATATTCAATACGTTCCTTTCGTATTTTTTGGCTGAAAAAGGCGTATCCGTTTTCAAATTTCGCAAAAGGCATACCGTTGTATTCTGTCGTACAGCATATGAAATGGGCCAGTGGCATCAGGAGCCAGTACCGGCATATTCCCTTTGCAGTACGTATTTGATATTTGTCAAAGGCAAGTATATTCTTTGCTTGACGAAAATAGACCTCAACCGGCCATCTGGCCATATACGTATCCAGTATTTCCTGAGTGCTTAAAGAGGTATCCGCACAAATAAAGGCACGGAGCGCTTTTGGGTTATGGAATGCCCCCGCAGGGTAACTGATCAGGACTACAGCGTCTTCTATACCGTTCAGCTTTCCTTCATAGCGGTAAACATAATATTTCCGGCCGTCAGCGGTCACAAGGCTGACATTCCTGTCTGTTTTCCGTATATGAAGGGCCAGCCCGCGGATGCTGCATTTTATACCGCGGGGATACAGGAGACGGTTTGTCCTCAGCGCGCCCACTGTATAAAAACCCCTTTTTAGAAATGCCTTTATAATATCTTTGGAAGTATACCAGCTGTCACATAGGAAGTAAGAAACAACTGGGGGTATGGGAAGTTCCCCAGCAATTCTTTTTACAATCTCTATTTTGGAGATTGATTTGTTATACATGACAACAGCATAATTAAGCACGATGCCGTTACAGGAAAGCATAACTGCCACAGCCTGGTGTCCGTAATCCTGTTTCCCTTTTAAATGGGACTGGTGGAAATACGCGTCCTCAATCGGATGCAGAGCCCGTGACGAAGGCTTTGTCTTAGAGGCTGTGGTATCATCCACAATACAGAATACCGGCTTTCCTGTGATAAGGGCTTCCCTATAAATAAAAGCAGCAACAGCATCCTGCAGGATATCCTCCAGCCGGGCGCTGTCCCATTTCCCTTTGTTAAGAAAATGGGCTATGGTGGTACGGCGGCAGGGGCTGTAATCCTGAAAATTTACGGTCTTTCCCTTATAACCGCGGGAAAACACAGCTATGAGGACTGCAGGGATATGCCTGATAACAGTATGTGGGAAAATACGGCATAAATTTAATTGCTTTAAACAGTTGTAAACAGCCTTTGAATGGCATATACTATCTTCCATAAGACATTCTCCTCTTTTGATGTTGGTTTTTTGTGGTGAAAATAGTATACACCAAAAAAGGACGGATGTCTTATTTTTGTGCAATTTTTCGGATGTTCTCATTCATAGTAGAGTAATTGATAGATTGGAAATTAATATGGAACAGCAGAAACGATATGAAGTGTTTGACCGGATTTATACGAAAAATATGCAAAAGAAGAAAGACGAACGAGATAGGAGTGGACGATAGAGTAATGGTTTGGGAGTATGGATTGAAGAATGACAGCCATTTATATGAATGAAATCTTTAAAAAAACGAAGATTTTATCGATTATTTGTTCTTTAAGTGCTATAATTGACTGGACAGTTAGAAGTTCTCTCAACTAATAAGCTGGTCAATATCCTCTGTTTCAAGGGGGACCTGCTTGCTGGAAATTATTTTTGTTATGGTCAGATTGCCCTCTTGGGCCATAAAACGGATTAAATTCCGCCTCAGATACTCATCATACTGGCTTCTGACATGACCCTATTGGATGGTGTGCGCAGATACCGGAAATCCGATACACGGATGTCATCCTGGTGCTCCAGGCACAGCAGCTGGATGATGCCCATGGCGATGCTGCTGATCATCACATACCCTTCTGTAGCTTGGAGTGTCTTTATGATCCGCTGCTGCTGATGGCTGTCCCTCACCTGTGCCAGCGGGTCAGTGCTGCCTTTCCTGCAGCAGCGGTCCAGCCTGGGGACCGCATGTGTCCAGAAATGGTAACAGAATCCTCCGAGCTGCTGCTTCATCTCCCGGAACATGGACTCGATCTTAAAACGGCAGGCATATGCCTCTATGATATCTCCCGCCGCCATGGACAGGTCCGTACATGCCAGGATGGCCTGTGTCTGTCCATACTCTACAAGGACGAACTTCAGGGGCTGGTACAGGCCCTGTCCCCACAGGTATGTCCCGGAAAGGAAACGGACATCCCTCACGGCCCCGTAAATCTGAAGCCGTGCTCTTTGGAAAGACTGGCTATGCCTCACAAAAAGATCCTGCAGATAGACAGAAGATCCGTGGACAGGGCGGCGGCCACGCCCTTTATACGGCCCAGGCTTTTCATAAGCCGTACAGTTCCTCTTTGCCCGTGTGATGACATGGAGCAGGCCTGGGGCCTGTGCGGAGCACGCCTCCCACTCCATGAGCATGGGCTTCGTCAGAAAGTAACGGTCCAGGACAAAAAGGGACATCCCGATGTACCGTGCGGCACGGAATCCATCGCGGAGTATCTGCACCACATGGGAGACGGACTCATCCCCAAGCCAATCGCTGACGGCTCCATCTCCATCATGGATCTGGATGGACTGAGGCAGGCAGAAAGCCTTGGAGGCACTCTCCGACTCCTGCACCATCTTTTTGGTGCAGGGCATATACCTCCCGTCAGAGGCACGTTTCACCCCCATCGCCTGCCAGGACGGCACGTCCAGCTGTCTGTTTTAGGGGCGCATGGCTGGAGATGGTCCGTACCCAGGCAGTAAAAAGCTCCTCCCACTCCCAGGAGTCTGCACGGAAGAAATGCCCCATGCTGCTGTAGAGTGCAGGGTCAAGGGCAAGGCCGCAGACCACAGAAGTGATACCTGGCACTTCCCATCTGCCAGAGTCTATGTTATCCTTATAGACAGGATAGCATTCCGGCGGTGTGTTGGTTTTGGATTCGACAACTTAACCATAACACACTTCTGTCTGGGATGTTATCTTTTTTTATTTTTTATGAGAACTTATGACTGTCCAGTAATCTAGAACAGCAACAAACATCAAGTAACTATGTGCTTAATAATAACACGATGAAATTTCACTATCCCTCGTGCCGCGACGTACCTAAAATCGCCCCTGAAAATTATGCAGCTTTTGACGGAACCAGAGATGATGCATTGAATCGTGGTTACTCACCCTGTGGGCATTGCGATCCATAAAAAGATAGAAAAGGAGAATTTAAGCAGATGATAGATTTTAAAAATGGTTCAATAATCAAATTAAATGTGACAAACGAAACCGGCCCGGCACAAGACGTCCAGCCTTTGCTCGTAAAAAATGAAACGATTATCCGTACATACAAAAGTGTACGTGATTATGTAATGTTCACAAACAAACGAATTATTGCGGTTAATGTACAGGGAATAACGGGCAAAAAGAAAGATTTTACTTCGCTTCCCTATTCCAGAATTCAGGTTTTCTCTATAGAGACCAGCGGGCATTTTGATTTAGATAGTGAATTAGAGCTGTATTTCAGCTCCATCGGAAAGATAAAATTTGAATTTGTCGGTAACTGCAATATCGCCGATATCGGTAAAATAATTGGTACCTTTATATTGTAATAAAAAGGAAATCCGCACCCTGACAATATAATATGCTTACCCGGGGAACTGAAGGGGCGATTATGTCAGCCGCTGGACGAAGAGGAAGGAGGCTGGTGCTATGGTTACATATGGAGATTTATTCCAATTTGTAATTATGCTTTGCGCAGTTATAACTCTTGTTATCTACTGTGATTGAGCAAAAAGTTGTAAAGGTTCAGGGTCAGGCGGAAGCAGAACGATATTTTAACTATCCATATAATGCATTGGAAGAAACATTGGTAAATGCAGTATTTCACAAGTCGTATCGCGAGCCGGAGCCAGTGGAAATCCGTATATATGTGGATAGCATTCAGATACTCAATTATCCCGGACTTGCGAAATGGATTAATCTTGAACGTTTTGTATCAGGTAAAGTGAAAGGAAGGAAATATCGTAACAGAAGAATTGGAGAATTATTTAAGGAGATTGATTTATCTGAAAAAAAGGGAACAGGTATTCCTAAAATATTAAGAGAACTGAAACAAAATGGTTCACCAGAGCCTGAATTTGATATGGATGAGGAAAGAACCTATTTGAATGCGATTATTCGCATAAGAGACGGTTTTGAAAGAAAAGAGAAAATGTCCGAATCAATGTCCGAATTGGAAAGAGCAAGAATGCGTGCCTCGATTTGTTTTCGTTTGGCATCAGTGATTCTGAAAATCGTTGCAGATACTGCAGCTAATTTGCTGCAAATTTCATATATACTTGGAGAAGGAAATTTGATTGAAAAATCAGGAATTATATAGGAGGACTAAGGAGGGCTAATATGCTTGATACGATACCTAACGAAGAAGAAATGACCGATTTAGTTGGAAAATCTCTATATGATGTATGGAATAAGTTATGTGCTTTAATTGATGAAAATTATGATATGGATTGTTTGTGGAATAAAGGCGGTAAAGCATGGAAATATGAATATAAATATCGCCGGGGCGGTAAAACGCTGTGTGCATTATATGCAAGAGAAAACTGTGTGGGTTTTATGATTATCTTAGGGAAAGGCGAACGGTTAAAATTTGAAGCAGATAGAGAAAATTACGGTGAGGAGGTTAAAGAAATATATGACAAAGCTCAGACTTACCGTGATGGGAAATGGATAATGTTTGAGCCAGTGGATACTTCTTTGTTTCATGACTTTATTAAACTATTGAGAATCAAGAGAAAACCAAACAGAAAGTAAGGCCGCTATATGGAAATAAACACAAAATACAAATCAGATATTTTTTGCATTGCAATATTCACACTTTGTTTTTCTGCAAGGTTTATAGAATATTTTCTGATTGAGACAGATAAAACAGCTATTGGAGAAAATGTATTTCATAAAGCAACCGGAATTATCCTATTGGCGTTGGCATTGAAAAGGGCAAATCTTTCATGGAGTGACATTGGATTTCAAAAAAGAGGTTTTGTAAGCACTATTTTGAAGGGGCTGTTATTGGGAAGTGTCTGCTTTACCATTTCGTATTGGCTGGAATTAACCATTTTAGCTCTGCAGGGCAGTCCTGCACATTTAGAAATATATATCAGCAGTTTTTCTTTAACTGGCTCTCAAATAAAAAATACTGGTTTCCTTTTCTTTATGCTATGCATATTATCCAATGTTATCAACGTATGGATGGAGGAAGGCGTCTTTCGCGGACTGTTCATTAAAACACTTTCTGAAACAAAACCATTTATGCAGGCGAATTTTATTGCCGCACTTTTATTCGGAATCTGGCATATTATAATGCCGGTCAGGAACTTCATAAATGGCGAAATGTCATTTGCGGCAATGGTTTTGCTGGGTATCGGTTATATTATCCTTGCTGGAATTATGTGAATCAAATGGGGACTCCTTTACCGCATAACAGGAAATATATGGGTGGGACTTGGCGACCATTTGTTAAATAATACCGCTGCCACAAATATATTGCATGTCGTTTCTCCTGAAGGGCGCAGACGAATTACAAATTGTCCGAATTATGGCTGCACAAATTATTTCCTTTGCTTTTGTATTGCTGATTTATTATTATACTAACAGAAAAGGAAATGGATAAATTTCAGTTTGTTGAATTGGCAGATGTGAGGTTTTTCATAGATATGGATTTTAAAATTCGAGAAATTAAAAAAAATGAATATCCAATATTATCTGATTTTTTATATGAAGCAATTTTTATTCCAGAGGGCATGGATAAGCCGCCTAAATCTATTATAGAACAGCCAGAGTTACAGGTATATATTGAAGATTTCGGAAAAGCGGACGATTGGTGCCTGGTTGTGGAAATAGAAGAAAAGATTGTGGGTACAGTATGGGTGCGTATCATAAATGATTACGGACATATTGATGATAAAACTCCCTCATTGGCCATATCACTGTATGAGGAATACAGAAATTTTGGCATTGGTACAGCACTTATGGGAGCTATGCTGCAATTTCTAAGAGCGAAAGGATATAAGCAGACATCTCTATCTGTACAGAAAGCGAATTATGCAGTTAACATGTATAGAAAAGCAGGATTTGAGGTATTTGACGAGAACGAAGAAGAATACATAATGGTCTGCCGGTTGGAGAAGTGACTGTGCGGTTGATTTATTGGCAGGGATTCCGTATAATGTAGTTCATAGGCAGTTTCAACAGGCACAAGATACAGCTTTTCCTAGAGCGTGTCTTAAAAATCATAGTAACGGTTAACATAAATCAATGTTCAAACATGTTCTGCAGGAGGTGGAGAAACTGGAACTAGAAAAATACATCGCCAGAGATATTATGGACAAGTTTGAATTTCATAATTATGGTCATGCCCTGGAGATACTTCATAATGCATTTCCAACAGAGTGGGGCGAATTGCAGGAATGTTTGCGCCGCTTACATCTTACATTGGCTGATATCAAAAAGGCCGGCGGCAACGAGTCCCCCATACCTAAGAAATTTGACAATATTTTATATGCATTTGGCTGGAGAGAAATACGCATCAGTGGTGATTTGACAGTGAAAAAATATCCGCGCCAGACTGCCCAGCGAAGGGGCCGTTTCGCAGATGAACCTTATGAAATTGAAACAATCGAAGGATACATAGATGGTCATAACATAGATTTTCTAAAAAACAGGGTCGCTTTTGACCTGGAATGGAATAGTAAAGATCAAACATTTGACCGGGACCTGCTGGCAATGAGGACCTATTTTGACTGCGGCCTGATTGACGTAGGAATTATTGTGACGAGAGCCGAAGAACTAAATGATATATTCAAACAGACAAAGGATGATAACGGTCAGCCATTGATAAAAAAATATGGGGCCAGCACTACATGGATGGGAAAATTAATTTACAGACTTGATTCACGCCGTAACGGCGGGTGTCCGATTCTGGCAATAGGAATAGGAAAGGAATGCGTAGAGGGATATGGCAGACTTAACGAGTACTATAGAAAACTTACAGCGGTTTACCCAGGGGAAGAAATATAATACAATTTATGCAGATCCGCCATGGCAATTTCAAAACAGGACAGGTAAAGTTGCCCCTGAGCACAAACGGCTTACCCGATATGAAACTATGACAATCAGTGAGATAAAGAAACTGCCCATTGAAGATATTGCTGCTGATAAGGCGCAATTATATTTGTGGGTTCCCAATGCACTGCTTCCTGATGGTTTGGCTGTTATGGATGCATGGGGTTTTGAATATAAGGCAAACATCGTCTGGGAAAAAGTGCGGAAGGACGGCGGTCCAGATGGCAGAGGCGTTGGGTTTTATTTCAGAAACGTTACAGAACTGCTTCTCTTTGGAATTAAGAAAAAAAGCGCTCCTAACAGAACACTGCAGCCGGCACGTTCTCAGGTAAATTTAATTCGAACAATGAAAAGAGAGCACAGCCGTAAACCTGATGAAATTGTTCCTATTATTGAGGCCTGCAGCCAGGGGCCCCGCATTGAACTTTTCGCTAGAGGAGTAAGAGAAGGCTGGGATATGTGGGGAAATCAGGCTGTGGCAGATTACGAACCCACCTGGGATACTTATGCCAATCATACGGTGGCTCATGCTGATAAAGTATAAAGAAACTTCAAAACGGAGGTACCAACATGAAAGTCGACGCAATAACACCCAAAACAAAAAAATATTTTTACACCTATGAGCAATACGAAGACGAAGGAAAAGGCACAGATACCCTGGTCAATGACATTTTATCTGACCCTGAATTCCCTGAATTGACAGAACTCACCATTGGGGATTGGGGTGGATGCTGGGAGGATGGCTGCCAGAAAATCATTGATGAGATTGTGGATCACGCAGAGCGTTTTTCCCATATCCAGGGGCTGTTCATCGGTGATATGGATTATGAGGAATGTGAGGTTTCCTGGATCATTCAGGGAAACTACAGCAGATTGTGGGCAGCTCTGCCCCATCTGAAAGCGCTGACCATCAAGGGAAGCACGGACCTGTCTCTGGGAGACATCCGACATGAGAATCTGGAATCCCTGACAATCATCTGCGGAGGACTGCCCGAAGCTGTCATTGGCCAGATCGAAAATGCCAAGCTTCCGAATCTGAAGAAACTGCTTCTCTACATAGGCATTGAGGACTATGGCTTTGACGGAAATGCTGACACCATAAAGGCCCTCCTTGAAAACACAGATTTTCCCAAACTTGAATATCTGGGCATTGTGGACAGTGAAATACAGGACCAGCTCACACAGATTGTTCTGGACAGCAAATACATGAACCTGATCCACACACTGGATTTGTCCAACGGCACGCTGACGGACAAGGGAGGAGAGCTTCTCCTGAAAAAACTCCCCGATTATCCCAATATCAAGAAGCTGGATGTTCATTACAACTATCTCACGGATGAGGTGGCCCGTAAGCTGGAAGCCCTTCCCATAAACACAGATACTTCTGAGCGCAATAAGCCATGGGAGTATAAAGGCGAATCCTATATGAATGCCATGCTGACTGAATGAGGCGGGCTGTTTTACTGGGGGCCGCGGATTCCAAGCGGACACAGTATCTGAAACGGGCTACACAGCAGACTGGCCTGTCCATGACTTTTCTCAGCTGGGAAAACTGGCAGGAAACAATGGGCCGGCTGGCTCAAAATCCTCTCCTGATAAAAATCGACCCGCCTGTATGGGACAGCTGTATTCTCTGTGAATTGGACAGCCTGTCCACAGACTTTAAAAGCCAGCTGAACCTGCTGGCTCAAATGGCTGACAGCCATGATATCCGCTTTTTCAACCATCCCTCTGCCATCCTATCTCTGCTGGATAAGGTACAGTGTAAGGAAACGCTCCGGCAGGCAGGGCTTCCTGTGACAGAAATTCTGGCCAGAACCCCTGCCGGGAATCTTAGGACGGAAACTGCACTTCATGGGATGGCCGCCTCTGGGATGGCTGAAGAACCGGCACCGCCCCTGTGCCATACGTCTTCCCGCCGCATGATGGTGGAAAATGCCCAACAGCTTCTGGAAATCATGAGGCTTCATGGCATTCACCAGGTGTTTGTGAAACCGGTGAACGGCTCCGGGGCGGCAGGTGTATCTGCTTTCCGCCATCAGACTCATACCGGACGGATGGCACTGTACACCTGTTCCGTCAGCCACCCGTCATACGGCCTTGTCAACACCAAACGCCTGCGGTATTTTTCCCGTACAGACGAAATTCTTTCCTTATTAGATCAGCTTCTGCAGACGGAATGCATCATAGAGCGCTGGCATCCAAAGGCTGATTACCAGGGATATTCCTATGACTTGAGGGTCGTGGTCCAGGACGGCCGGGTGGATTATCTCCTGGCCAGACTTTCCAAAGGGCCCATTACCAACCTCCATCTGAATAACCGTCCGCTGGACATAGGTTTGCTGGGGCTTGCCTCCCCAGTGCTGGAGTCGGTGGCAGAAATCAGCGTAAAAGCAGCCCGGCAGTATCCGGGCCTTATGAGTGCAGGGATTGATATTCTGTTGGAAAGAGGAAGTCTCCTGCCTCGAATCATCGAAATGAACGGGCAGGGGGATCTGATTTATCAAGATATTTATCATGAAAATACGATATACCGCCATCAGGCGGAGCTTATCAAAAGAATGGAGGCGCCATAGACATGAACAGCCTTTTTGTGGATATGACACAGGTGGTTGGAACTTGTGATATATTGATGATCTGCCTGGATACTCTCCGTTACGACGCGGCAGTCCGGCAGGAAGCGGCCGGGGCGACCCCTGTGCTGAACCAGTACGGAACATGGGAAAAATGCCAGGCCCCGGGAAACTTTACCTGGCCGTCCCATCATGCTATGTTCGCAGGATTTTTCCCTTTCCCATGTGATACCAGAAATATGGCGGACAGAGAGCCTTTATTTTTTTCCTCTTCCATTGGCTTTGGGCGGAAAGTCCCCAAAGGGGCTTACGGCTTCTCCGGCGGCACCATTATGGAAGGTCTTTTTAGAGACGGATATGACACCTGGTGTGTGGGAGGCGTGTCCTTTTTTGACAAACGCTCTGACCTGGGGAAAGTATTCCCAGGATATTTCCAGAAAAGTTACTGGAGTCCCTCTTTCGGATGTCTGGTAAAGGACAGCACCAGGAACCAGGTGGACTTTCTGCTGAAGAAATTAGCCCAGAAAAAGCAGGAGAAAAAAATTTTTCTCTATCTGAATGTATCTGCAATCCACTATCCCAACTATTTTTACCTGGAAGGAGCTTCCCACGACACCCTGGAAAGCCACGCCGCGGCCCTTAGCTATGTGGACAGGGAACTGGGACGCCTGTTTTTGGGCTGGAAAGAACAGCGCGGCCCTGCGTTCGTCATCTGCTGTTCTGACCATGGAACCTGTTATGGGGAAGATGGCTGTTATTTTCACGGCATCAACCATCCTGTGGTCAATACTGTGCCTTATAAGCATTTTTTCTTATAGATAACACTGTACAGATATTTGAAAGCTGTTTCCCGATTCACGAGTTTGGACAGCAGAAACTCTGGTTATGGCGGTGTTTTTCAATTGTCTGATAAAACTATGGAGCTGGAGAAGAGTTGATGATGACCTGTAGAAGCCCTTATATCCAATATATGTACAGCTATCCCCACAAGACTGCCTACCGCCCTATGAAAGGAATCTCTCTTTGGGACTATGCGCATCTGCTGGCCGGCAGTGGGCATGGGCTGTATCTGCACATTCCATTCTGCCAGGCAAAATGCGGGTACTGCAATCTTTTTTCTGTCCCGGGTATGGGGGTGGACGCTATGAGCCGTTATCTGGATGCTGTGGAATGTCAGAGCAGGCAGTATGCCAGAATACTGTCTCCTTTTCATACTGAATTTTCGGAGATTTCCATCGGCGGGGGCACCCCCCTTCTTTTGCCAGAATCTCAGCTGGAGCGTATGTTTCATATTCTGGAGAGTCATTTTAACTGGAGTAAAGACCGGACACTGGTCATTGAGACTGCTCCTAATCAGACAGTACGGGAAAAACTAAAGATTCTAAAGCAAGCTGGTGTCTCCAGAATCAGCATGGGGATACAGAGTTTTTCAGATGCGGAATTGGGGACTTTGGGGAGACAGCACCGTGCCGGGAGCGCAGAAGAAGCTTTGGAACTTTTGAAATTGTTTGATTTTCCCTGTGTGAATGTGGACTTTATCTATGGAATTCCTGGACAGACTGTGGAAAGTCTTCTTATTTCTTTGAGAAAAGCATTGTCCTATGAACCGGATGAAATCTTCCTGTATCCTCTGTATCTGAAACACGGGGCATGGCTGCAGCAAAGGCTGCCTGATTCCTCTGTGGTGTTCCGCCAATATGAGGAGGCCTCCGCTTTTTTGAAAGGAGAAGGATTCCGGCAGGATTCCATGCGCAGGTTCGTGCGGACAGCCTCCTGTCCGGAAAAAGAAGGAACCCGCAGTTTTTCCGAGTGCGGCTTTGGCACTTCCCTGGCTGTGGGGTGCGGCGGGCGCAGTTACCTGGGAAACCTCCATTTCTGCACCCCCTATACTATCACTGGGAAGGACTGCCGCAGCCAGCTTGAGGAATTTATGAATACCAAAGAGTTTTCCCCCATCACACATGGATTTTTGTTGTCTGAGGATGAGCAAAAGCGCCGATATGTCATTCGCAGCCTGCTCATCCGTCCAGGTCTAGATCTGGGACGGTATCAGGAGATTTTCGGCGCCAGCGCCATGGCAGATTTTGGACTTCTGAGGGATTGGATGAACCAGGGATATGCCAAAATCGTCCCATCCAAAGAGACTGCGTATCTTACCCTTACGGAGATTGGCCTGGGCCTGTCAGACTGTCTGGGAGCACAGCTGATCTCCCCGCAGGTGCTGGAAAAAATGAAAGAATGGGAGAAGATTCATGGCCGGAAGTTCCATAACAGGAAAGACTCTGCTATACAGGGGCATTCTGAAAAGCTGTAATTACCACTGCTCCTACTGCCCCTTTTCCAAACACCCTATGACTGCCCGGGAGCTGAAAAAAGATAGAGATCAGTGGTTTTCCTTCGTACAGACGTTTACGGAAAAATCCCTGCCTCTGAATATCCGCGCTTTTTTGCTGGTTCCTTATGGGGAGGCCTTGATTCATCCCTGGTACTGGGAGGGACTGAGCCATATCAGCGCATGTCCCCATATAGATGCCGCAGGGGCACAGACCAATCTGAGTTTTCCCATACACAAATCCCTGTCACACTTTGGCCAGTGCGGGGGGAACCGGGAAAAGCTGCGTCTCTGGGCTACTTTCCATCCAGAGATGACCACGGCAGAGACTTTCGCCAAAAAATGCGCCGCACTGTCCGAAGCAGGCATCACTTTGTGTGCGGGAGCTGTAGGCGTACCGGAAAATATAGGACTCCTGCAGTCCCTGCGGAAAAAACTGCCGGATAATATTTATCTGTGGGTCAATAAAATGGATGGGCTGGAACGGCCCTATACCAAAGAAGAAAAAAATGCCTTCCTGGAGATAGACCCGTATTTTCTCCAGGAACTCACCCCTGTTTTTGCCGATGCAGATAAATGCCGGGGACGGCTTTTCGTGGAGGGAAACAAAAAACTGCGTGCCTGCAATATGGGAGGGACCCTTGATATAGACTGGGACACCCTCTGCGACAGTATGTGTCTTCCCCTGCCCCAGTGCAGACGCAGGATTTGTTCCTGTTATCTGTCATATGCCGGGCGCAGTGATTTTGTGAATCAGTCCTCATTCGGCCCCTATCCCCTGCTGCGAATCCCCCGGTAAATGCTTATTAGCGCAGCATCCCTGCCAGAGAAAACAAGACATACGCCAGGATATGAATTACCACAATAGTAGCTCCCACCGGGGTTCCCCACAAGATAGAAACTATAATTCCGGTAAATGCACACAATACTGACAGCACTGCCGAGCAGAGGGTGACAGACCGGAAGCTTTTAAACACCCGCATGGCGGACAATGCGGGAAATACCACCAGCGCTGAGATCAGCAGTGACCCCACCAGATTCATGGCCAGCACAATAATCACCGCAATAATCACTGCTATCATTAAATTGTAAGCCCCCGCATTGGTTCCTGCTGCCCTGGCAAAACTTTCGTCAAAGGTAACCGCAAAGATTTTATGATAGAATAACACAAAGATAACGAACACTGCCAGTGACAATACCACGCACAGCCAGACTTCCGCCCTGGTCAGCGTGAGAATGGCCGTAGAACCAAACAGCGTACTGCACACATCCCCGGACACATTTGCGGATGTGGAAAACAGGTGCATGAGCAGATACCCCACAGCCAGCGCCCCCACAGAGAGCATGGCTATGGCCGCGTCTCCGTTCACCACAGCCCGTTCCCCCGCGCCCAGGAGCAAAATGGCGCAGATTGCCGTGGCAGGCAGTACGAGTAACATATTATTTGTCAGATTCAGCACAGAGGCTGCGGCCATGGCCCCGAATGCCACATGGGAAAGTCCATCCCCAATGTAGGAAAAATGCTTCAGTACCAGAATCACGCCCAGCAGAGAGGAACAAAGCGCAATCAACACCCCTGTAACCAATGCGTAACGGACAAATGGGTATTGGAGATATTCCATAATCATGTGTACCTGTTTCATCCTTGTCCGCCCCCTCTCACTGACACAAACTTCTGCCCTATCTCGCTGTCCAGATATTCTTCTTTCGTTCCAAAGAAAATGGTCTCACCCATATGGAGAATATGGCTTGCGCTTTTTACCACCGAACGGACATCGTGGGAGATCATCAGCACAGTAACCCCTTCCCCATTGAGCTTTTCAATCAGTTCGTACATCGTTTCCGCTGCTTTCGGGTCCAGCCCGGAAACCGGTTCGTCTAAAAGCAGCAGTTTCTGTGTGGCGCACAGGGCCCTGGCAAGAAGGACTCTCTGCTGCTGTCCTCCGGAGAGTTCCCGGTAACTGTGTCTGGCAAGCCCTCCAAGCCCCATCCGTTTCATACATTCCTCAGCCAGTCTCTTTTCTGCCTTCTTATAATAGGGCCGCAGCCCGCATCTCCCCTGGCATCCGGAGAGAACCACTTCCCGCACCGATGCCGGGAAGTCTCTCTGGGCCAGGGTCTGCTGGGGCAGATAACCGATTTCATTGGGTTTCATCCCGTCTCCGGTGTGTACCGTCCCGCTGATAGGCGCGTGAAGCCCCAGAAGCGTCTTCATCAGCGTGGTCTTTCCCGCGCCGTTTTCGCCTACAATGCAGAGATAGTCCCCCGCCTGAACAGAAAAGCTGAGATCACGAACAATTTCATGCGCGTCGTATCCCAGCGATAAATGATCACAAATCAGCTGTGCCATGATTTCCTCCCTATTCCAAAGCCGCTTTCAATACATTCAGATTATCTTCCATAATAGAAAGATATGCCGCTCCCTGCTGAATCTCCTCCCCGGTGGTGGACTGCAGGGAATCCATAACCAGAATTTTCTGATTTCCTGAACGGGTATTCTGACAAATCGTCTCCGCAATCTTCTGGTCTCCGCCTTTTATCACCAGAATACTGGAGAGACCTTTCTCATCCGCCTTTTCTGCCAGAAACGCCACAGTTTGAAAACTGACCTCGCTTTCCGCTGAACATCCCGCAAATGCGGCATAATAAGAAAGCCCGTAATCATCCACCAGGTAACGAAATGGAAAACGGTCCCCGAACAGAATCACTTTCTGGGAAGCCTCATCCACCGCCTCCTGGTACTGTCTGTCCAGGCGGGATAATTTCCCCTGATAACTTTTTGCGTTCTCCCTGTAGGTTTCCCCGTGGTCCGGGTCAATTTCCGCCAGCTTCTCAGCAATAGCTCCACAAAAAATTCCGGCATTTTTCAGAGACAGCCATACGTGTTCATCGTACTCTGGCCCATGGGATGGCTCTGTTCCCTGATTCTCATTTTCCTCATGGGGTTCCATTCCCTCCACTGTCTCTTCCTCTTTGGCGGCATCCCCCAGCACTTCCAGCAGGCTGATCACCTCTCTGCCGGGCCTGTCCGTCTGCTTTAGCGTCTCCTGCACCCAGCTGTCGGATTCCCCGCCCACGTAAATAAACAAGTCGCAGGATGCAATATCCATAATATCTTTCACTGAGGGCTGATAACTGTGCAGATCTGCCCCGCTGTCCACCAGCAAGTCCACCTGCACATTAGCAGCCTGCTCTCCCAGAATTTCTCTCACCCAGTCATACTCCGGAAAAATCGTGGCCAGGATTTTCACCGATGCTTCCTGCCGGCTGTCTTCATGGGCATCCGCCGCTTTTGGCCCGCAGGATGACTGAGTAAGAATCAGCGCCATAACTGCTAAAATGAACCCAATTCGTTTCCTATATCCACTCATTTCGCCTCCAGCTTTTTGAAACACTCCAGTTTTTAAGATTATACCCGATTTTCTAAAATTTCACAACTTTTATATTTTGTTTACATGAAAAGCACTATTTGGTAAAATAAAAAAAACTAAAAGAAAGGAATGAATCAAATGAAAAGGAAAAAGGAAATCCGGCAATTTCTGTATCTACTGGCCGTAATCATGGGACTGCTCTGCCTGCCGTCCCATGTTCAGGCAAAGTCCGCCTGGCTGGTTAAGTACAGCACTGCAAAAAAAGGGTACTATCTCTACAATGACGCCGGCAGCCCCGCCGCCAGACAGGGACTTTACAAAATCAGCGGATTAAAAGTCAAAAGCCGCACCTTTGACGGTATTTACTATGTATCTTCCCAGGGAAAAATCAGCACAGACTCCGCAGTCCGCTATCTGCCGTCCTCAAAGACTATTGATGGAAAAAAATACTACAAAGGATTCTATCACTTCGGCAAGGGGGGCAGGCTCTCTGCACGGCAGGGTGTTGTCTATTGTAAAAATTTGAAAATCAACGGCCACACATTCCGAGGCTATTATTATTACAACCAGCTGGGCAGAATCCACTCCCGTCCTTTCGGTCTGATTTACCTGGACTGCAGGGCCAGTGACAAAAAACAGTTCAAAGGCTGGTACTACCGGGATGACATGAGCAGAATCGACAACGCCCATACCATCCATAACATCACTCGAAAAAGCGGATGCAGCGCACAATTTCCCGGATACCATTATTTTGGAAAAAACGGCCGCCTGGACACCACCCGCTGTGCCCGGAAACTAAACCTTACATACAAGGGCAGAAAATACAAAGGCTATTACTGTTTTGCCGGGGCAGGCGGACAGATGGTCCGCAAAAAAGGCCTGGTCTGCGTGGGCGATGACTGTTATTACGTGACAGATCCTTTTGGAAAATGCCAGACCAATGGGAAGAAGAAAATAAAAGGGCTGTCTTACACATTCCGAAAAAACGGCAGAGGCCGAAGGACCAGCACCAATATGAAAAGATTAAATACCCGTTTGAATTCTATGATCAAAGGCTATGGTGGAAAATGGTCTGTTTACGTGAAACGCCTGGACAACAATGACTCTCTCACTATTAACAATTCTACCGGTTTTGCCGCAAGCCTCATCAAAGCATTCACTATGGCCTCGGCTTATGAACAGATTGAACTGGGAAATCTCCAGGAAACTGCCGCAGTCAAAAGTTTATTGAACTCCATGATTACAATCAGTTCCAATGAATCCTATAACGAGATGGTCATGAGACAGTCAGCCAGCCACGACTTCCACCAGGGCAGGGCTGTGGTAAACCAGTACCTGAAAAAGAACAACTATACTAAAACCCAGGTGCACACCTCCTACGGAAGCTATTTCGTTACTGACGGCAAGATGAATGTGACCAGCGTAAAAGACTGCGGAATGCTGCTGGAATCCATCTACCAGGGCACCTGTGTCAGCAAAGACAGCTCTAAAAAAATGCTGAACCTTCTGCTGGGACAGCAGCTCCGAAGTAAAATACCAGCCGGACTTCCCGCAGGCACCAAAACCGCTAATAAGACAGGGGAAAACCATTACAGTGATCACGACATTGCCATTGTCTATAGTCCTGAGTGTACGTATATCCTCTGCGTAATGAGCTTTTACTCTTCTAATGCGCCGTCTAAAATCGCGTCTATTTCACGGACAGTTTATCAATACTTTAATTATACCCGCGAGTCAAATGATTTGCCAGCAGGCTTTCACTGTTTCAGGCAAAACAGCAAATCATTTGGCAAATACGTATGCTCTTGAGTATAACAAATCATTGTGCCCGTATTCTTCCCTTTCGGTAAGATACGGGCACAATGATTTAGCGCCCTTTTCAATAATTTGTTTTCACACCATTGACAAGTCACTCAGTTTATTGTATTATTGTATTAGTTTCTTAATACAATAATACACAGGAGGGGATGTCCATATGGCATGGAATCTAGATTCCAATCGGCCGATTTACGTCCAGCTGGCAGAACAGGTACAGCGGGACATTATTTCCGGGCTTTACCAGCCAGGGACAAAATTACCGTCGGTGCGGGAGTTGGCGTCCCAGGCAAAGGTAAATCCCAATACCATGCAGAAAGCTCTCACAGAGCTGGAGCATAGCGGCCTGGTATATTCTCAGAGAACCAGCGGAAGATTTATCACGGAGGACAAGGAAATGATCGAAACTTTAAAAGAACAGCTGGCATCCAGCCAGATCCAGGAATTCCTGGAGAAAATGTCCTGCATGGGCTTTCAGCCCCAGGACACTTTGCATCTAATTGAAAAGATTCTAAAGGAGGGGCAGTCATGAGTACAATTCTGGAATGTTCGGGACTGACAAAAAAATATGGTTCCCGTACTGCTTTAAACCATGTAGATCTCAAACTGGAATCCGGGCGCATCATCGGCCTGCTGGGGCCCAACGGAAGCGGCAAGTCCACGTTGATCAAGCTGATCAACTCCCTGCTGAGCCCCACAGAAGGGTCTCTGCGCATCAACGGCCATGAACCTGGCCTGGAGACAAAGAAAATCGTGTCCTATCTGCCGGAGAGGTCGTATCTGGACGAAAACCAGAAAGTCAGTACGTATCTTTCCTATTTTAAAGATTTTTATGAAGACTTTGACACTGTCCGCGCCATGGATATGCTGCGCAGGCTGAATATCGACCCGGCGCTTCGCATCAAAACCCTTTCCAAAGGCACTCAGGAAAAAGTACAGCTGATTCTGGTTATGAGCCGGCGGGCGCAGCTGTACTGCCTGGATGAGCCCATTGCCGGCGTAGACCCGGCCGCACGGGATTACATCCTGGCCACTATTATCAATAATTACAGCGAAGATGCCTCTATCCTGATTTCCACACATTTGATCGCAGACGTGGAAAATATTCTGGATGAGGTGGTATTTATCCGGGACGGCCAGATCTGCATGCAGGCGCAGGTGGACGAAGTCCGCCTCAAGCAGGGCCTGTCCATAGATTCCTTATTCCGGGAGGTATTCAAATGTTAAAAAAAGTATTTAAACACGAATGGCACACCATCTCTCCGCTGCTGCTTGCCATCCACATAATCGGCCTGTCCGTTGCAGTTATCTGTAGAATCGGCATCAACCTTATGGGTGGAGTTCAGTCATTCAACTCATCAATCATGGCCGTCTTTCTACTTATTGCAGCCATAATAGCCATAGGCTGTGTCATGGTCTTTACCTACTTTTATACTGGTTATCGGTTTTATAAAAGTGTATTCGCCCAGCAGGGATATCTGACCAATACACTGCCAGTCACCGCTGACCAGTTAATCTGGGGAAAAGGATTTACAGGCGTCATCTGGCTGACGATTACTTTCCTATGGGCTATGATCGCTTTTATGATACTGGTTCTTTCTTACCATGACGCAGGTGAATTTTTCAGTGAACTGCCCCGTGTGCTTGCCTCATTGTTCAGCCCAGGCGCTCCGGCCATTACTAGAGCAGCAGTAATATCCCTGCTTCTGACGCCTTTTTTCATGATAATACAGCTCTATGTCTCAGCGGCTGTTGGAAATTTATTTACGGGGCACAAACTGCTGGCCTCCGCAGGTGTCTATCTGGGGCTTTATTTCCTACAGCAGATAGCCGGAATCGTGATCATGTGTATGGCCGCGCCCCATTTAAAAACCTTAACTTCCCGCCCCACAATAAACGACTCCGCTGCTGTAACCGTTGTTTATAACACTGTTAACTATTCCCTTATTGCGGCTTTGATTTTCAGCATTCTGCTTTCTGTGGTGTTCTATTTCTTGTGCAGATATGTGTTGAATCATCGGTTGAACTTGGAGTAATATAGTTTAGCAGTACAAAATAGAAACCGCTCTTAGGCGCTGTAAAAAAATAACTGATGCATCCAGTCTGCATCAGTTATTTTTCTGAGTCTAATGATGGAACAGCCGGATTTTGGTAAATGCCATAACCATCCCATACTTGTTACAAGTATCAATCACTGCCTGGTCGCGGACAGAGCCTCCCGGCTGGGCAATGTATTTTACGCCGCTTTTTCTGGCACGTTCAATGTTGTCGCTGAACGGGAAGAACGCGTCGGACCCTAGAGTGACACCGTCCATCTGATCCAGCCATTCCCGTTTTTCCTCTCTGGTAAAGACTGGAGGCTTTTCTTTGAATATCTTCTGCCATGAACCTTCTTCCAGCACGTCCATATATTCTTCCCCTATATATACGTCTATGGCGTTGTCCCTCTCTGCCCGGCTGATACTGTCCAAAAACTGCAGGTTCAATACCTGGGGACTCTGCCTCAGCATCCAGTTGTCCGCTTTTTGTCCGGCAAGACGTGTACAATGCACCCTGGACTGCTGTCCTGCCCCGATACCGATGCTCTGTCCGTCTTTTACAAAGCACACGGAATTGGACTGGGTGTATTTCAGGGTGATTAAGGCAATCTTCAAGTCCCTGCAGTTTTCAGAGGTGAGAGTCTTATTCTCTGTCACCACATTGGACAGCAGCTCATCGTCGATGGAGAGTTCCTGCCGTCCCTGCTCAAAGGTAATTCCATACACTTCTTTGTGCTCCAGAGGGGCTGGCCGGTAATCCGGGTCAATCTGAATCACGTTATAACTGCCGTTCTTCTTGCCCTTTAATATTTCCAGCGCTTTTGGGGTGTAACCTGGCGCAATGACCCCATCGGAAACTTCCCGCTTAATCAGCAAGGCCGTATCTTCGTCGCAGGTATCTGACAGTGAGATGAAATCGCCAAAGGAAGACATCCGGTCAGCACCTCTGGCTCTGGCATAAGCGCATGCCAGAGGCGACAGCTCACGTTCCCGGCAGATGTCCTCCACCCAGTAAATCTTGGCCAGCGTTTCATTTAATGGAAGACCGATGGCAGACCCTGCCGGTGATACATGTTTAAAGGAAGCGGCTGCAGGAAGCCCGGAGGCTGCTTTCAGTTCTCTGACCAGCTGCCATCCGTTGAGTGCATCCAGAAAATTAATATATCCGGGTCTCCCGCTAAGGACAGTAATGGGCAGTTCCTGATTCCCTTCTATATAGATTCTGGAAGGCTTTTGATTGGGGTTACATCCATATTTTAACTGTAATTCTTTCAAAATAGCTGCTCCTTATTCGCTCTCTACTGGTTCTTATTGATAATCACTGACTCATACCCGCCTGATGCAATATCAATATACCGCACAAACAAAGACACTTTATTTTCTTCGTTCAGACTGTTCCACAGCATGTCCGCAAACTCATGAATATCATCGGATATTCCCACCCGTTTCGGCTCACCCTCAAAGCTGGGAAGAGGATTTCCATCCCCCTGGTAAGTGTGGATAAAGTGTCCCTCTCCCGGCGCACAGTTCTCATAGGCAAAGGTATAACGGCTACAGGATTCCGTATTGCCGCTGCTGCATTTTATAATGGACATGGCGTAATTGTAACCGCCATTTTCAATATGGAGAATCCCGGAGATACGTGGAGTATAGTTGGGGGCATCCGGCTCGAATTCCCGGCAGCGCAGTGACTGTTCAAATGTCATCTGCCTGTCCATTCCGTCATATATGGTATCTGTCTGGTCGCCGTTGGTGACAATGGTCTTATTTCCCAGAACCCGGACAGGGGCATAGATGACCAGGCTTGGGTCTGTCATCTTATCCGGTTCAAACGCCTGGGTACGGATTCCGTCTCCATCCTCCACAAAGATGCGGTTCCTGCTGTTTTCGCTTCTTCCCATGATAAAATAGGCTGCTGCCGCTTTTTTTCCGTCAGGGCTTCTGCCGATGATAATCCCCCTGCCTGGATAATCATTACTTTTTAGTTCCTGCTCCAGCGAAATCATTTTCATTGGGCTTCCTCCTTTAGATTCTCCATTTTTTTATGTACATCTTCCTTAAATTGTTCCCATTTTTCCGGATTTTCAACAAAATATTTTGGGCAGTTTTTTCCAGTTACGTCATAATGGCGGATAATATCATCCGTTGACAATATAAAACGGCTGCAGAGCCAGGCGGTAAGGTCCACCAGTGAATTGTATGTGGCTTTTTTCAGCTTCCCAGTCTCATCCGGGTGGCAGCACTCAATGGACAGGGTGTCCACATTCCGTTCATTGGTAGCATAGGACATCTCACTGCTGGGGATGCATTGTATGATTTCCCCCTCCAGTCCGATGACGAAATGGCTGCTTACCTGGGTCTGCTGGCTGTCTTTGAGATTTTCAAAGTAATCCCTGTTCTGCTGGGCTGTGGCTCCTGGATTTGCCGTATAGTGGACTGCAATGCCATTGATCTGCTCCAGGGGAATGGCCGGCCTGGAGTAGTCGTTGACAGTCAGAAGCTGTACATCCAGCGGAGGTGCTCCTTCCCAGGAAACCTCCTCCTGCAGCTGATCTTTCTTTTCCTCCTCCTTTTCGCCGGAACGGTTCCATACTGCCCTGGCAGCCAGGATCAGGAGAAGGACGGAACAGGCACACAGAGAAAAGATGATCACATTGCGCCTTCGTTCTGCAATTCTTTTTGAGCGGCGGTACCTCTTTCTGTAATTATTCATCTACACTGTAATTGGGCGCTTCTTTCGTTATATGAATATCATGGGGATGAGATTCTTTCAGCGATGCGGCAGATATTTTTATAAACTGCCCGGTCTTCTTCAGAGTCTCAATGTCCTCTGCACCACAGTAACCCATACCGGATCGCAGTCCCCCGATCAACTGGAATACGGTATCTTCCACATAACCTTTATAAGCTACCCGGCCTTCCACGCCTTCCGGCACCAGTTTCTTCGCGTCTGACTGGAAGTAGCGGTCCTTGCTGCCGTTTTCCATGGCAGCGATGGAGCCCATCCCCCGGTATACTTTGTACTTTCTTCCCTGGTACAGTTCAAAAGTTCCCGGGCTTTCATCACATCCGGCGAAGAGACTTCCCATCATACATACATTGGCACCTGCGGCAATGGCTTTTGCCATATCACCGGAATACTTGATACCGCCGTCGGCAATGATGGGAATTCCATGGGGTGATGCCGCCTCATAACAATTCATAACTGCGGTCACCTGGGGCACACCGATGCCTGCAATCACACGGGTGGTACAGATGGAACCTGGTCCGATACCCACTTTCACTGCATCTGCACCGGCCGCAATCAGGTCCTGGGTGGCGGCGGCTGTGGCCACATTCCCGGCAATCACCTGTGCCTGGGGAAAGGCTCCTTTGATTTCCCTGACTGCCTGCAGAATATTTTCCGAATGGCCATGGGCCGAATCCAGCACAATCACATCCACTTTGGCATTCACAAGAGCTTCCACCCGAGCCAGTACATTGGATGTAATTCCCACAGCAGCACCGCAGAGCAGCCGCCCCTGGCCATCTTTTGCCGATGCTGGATAACGGATTTGTTTCTCAATATCTTTGATGGTAATGAGGCCCTTCAAATTGAAGTTCTCGTCTACAATCGGCAGCTTTTCTTTCCTGGAGCTGGCCAGAATCTTCTTTGCCTCCTCCAGAGAGATGCCTTCTCTGGCTGTGATCAGCCCCTCTGAAGTCATGGATTCTTTAATTTTCTTACTAAAGTCCTCCTCGAATTTCAAATCACGGTTGGTGATAATACCCACCAGCTTCTTCCCATTGGTGATGGGAACACCGGAAATCCTGAATTTGGCCATCACCTCATTGGCATCTTCCAGTGTGTGTTCCGGTGACAGAAAGAACGGATCTGTGATAACGCCATTCTCTGAACGTTTGACCATATCCACTTCTTCGGCCTGGGCTTCTATGGACATATTTTTATGAATGATGCCAATGCCGCCCTGCCTGGCCATAGCAATAGCCATTCGATGTTCTGTCACGGTGTCCATACCTGCACTCATCATCGGAATGTTCAGTTTCACTGTCTTTGTCAGCCAGGTCTCCAGATTCACCTGGTTGGGGATTACCTTTGAATATGCCGGTACCAGAAGCACATCATCAAATGTAATACCTTCGCCTATAATCTTGCCCATGGTGTTACCTCCCTCATTTTATCTTCGATTTGGTTTCCGCTTTTGACCCATAGTTTAACAAAAATCAACAAAAGTGTCAATCCACAAACACTTTATGGGGAAAGGTTTTCAACATGCCGTCCAGCATCTGCCGGTCCGGTTCCAGAAGCACCCTGTACAGCCCGTCTTCTTCCCTGATTATCATGACATACACGCCTGGCCCGCCGGTGCCGGAGGAATAATCTCTCACTTTTATGCTGCCGGCTCCCTGATAACGCGCTGCTCTGTCAGACTGAAGCGGGGCAAATACTTCCATTTTTTCCAAGTGAAACTGTGCCGCCTTCTTCCGCTTGCTCTTGGCATAGATCTTGTCCACATCCAATTCCTGGTTGACCAGCAGATATTCAAATTCCATGTCCATCCTGGGAAGCAGAAAAAAGCATACTGCCGCCAATACAATTGCCGCCAGAAGGAAACGATAGTCGTAAAACAAGGCCAGCAGCACGGACGCTGCAAATAAGAAGACAAGCCCGTTCTTTTTGATCCTGTCTGCCCCTGTGGCCTCTCTTTTCACCAGTACTTCCGCATATAAATCACTCATTTTTACCTCTTTCCTTTTTGGATAACACGCTCTAAGACAAAAGGGCTGACATCTGTCAATGTCAGCCCTTTACTTTTCAGGATTTACATCATTCCCATTCCGCCGCCGCCAGCTGGCATTGGAGGAACATCTTCCTTAATGATAGATACTACAGATTCTGTTGTCAGCAGTGTGGACGCAACACTGGTCGCATTCTGTAATGCACTTCTGGTTACTTTTGCAGGGTCCAGGATACCTGCTTCTACCATATCCACATATTCTTCTTTGTACGCGTCAAAGCCCATGCCTGCGTTCAGCTCTTTCACTTTATTCACGATCACAGAGCCTTCCAGTCCGGCATTGTAAGCAATGTGGTACAACGGTGCTTCCAGCGCTTTGAGAAGGATGTTGGCACCTGTTCTCTCATCACCTTCCAGTTCAGCAGCCATCTTGGCAACTTCTTTGGATGCATGGATATAAGCGGAACCGCCTCCTGCGATGATTCCCTCTTCTACAGCTGCCCTGGTAGCTGCCAGAGCGTCTTCCAGATGCAGTTTTGCCTCTTTCATCTCTGTCTCTGTGGCAGCGCCTACACGGATAACAGCAACGCCGCCTGCCAGTTTTGCAAGTCTTTCCTGCAGTTTTTCACGATCAAAGTCTGAAGAAGTCTCTTCAATCTGGTCTTTGATTTGAGCAATTCTGCCGTCAATGGCTGCTTTCTCGCCCAGTCCGTCTACGATTACGGTATCTTCTTTCTTCACTTTTACAGATTTTGCACGGCCAAGCTGATCCATGTCTACTTCTTTCAGATCCAGACCCAGTTCGTCTGAGATCACCTGTCCGCCTGTAAGGATAGCGATATCTTCCAGCATTGCTTTTCTTCTGTCGCCATATCCAGGAGCTTTCACAGCTACAACCTGGAATGTACCGCGCAGTTTATTTACGATCAATGTGGTAAGAGCTTCCCCTTCCACATCTTCTGCGATAATCAGAAGTTTTGCGTTGCTCTGTACTACTTTCTCCAGCAGTGGAAGTACTTCCTGGATGTTGCTGATCTTCTTATCTGTAATCAGGATATAGGGATCTTCCAGTACTGCTTCCATTTTTTCCATGTCTGTTGACATATAAGCAGAGATATAACCTCTGTCAAACTGCATACCTTCCACCAGGTCAAGCTCTGTATGCATGGTCTTGGATTCTTCTACTGTAATAACACCGTCATTGGAAACTTTTTCCATAGCGTCTGCCACCAGCTGGCCTACTTCTTCGCTTCCGGCGGAGATAGATGCCACGTTGGCAATCTGCTCTTTGCCTTTAATCTCTTTGCTCATGGCTGTGATGGCCTCTACAGCAGCCTCTGTGGCTTTCTTCATACCTTTTCTCAGGATGATGGGATTGGCGCCTGCTGCCAGGTTCTTCATTCCCTCATTTACCATAGCCTGTGCCAGAACTGTTGCTGTGGTAGTACCGTCACCTGCCACGTCGTTAGTCTTTGACGCCACTTCTTTGATTAACTGCGCTCCCATATTTTCAAAGCCGTCTTCCAGCTCAACTTCTTTTGCGATTGTCACACCGTCATTGGTGATAAGCGGAGATCCGAAGGATTTGTCCAAAACTACGTTTCTTCCTTTGGGTCCTAATGTAACACGTACTGTATTTGCCAGCTGATTTACGCCGCTCTCCAGTGCTGTTCTGGCGTCGGCGCCAAATTTAATCTCTTTTGCCATCGTTTCTATACCTCCATATTCTGTCTCAGATTTCTACAATTTCAGTTTGATACTATCTGTGAACAGCCGCCGGCTATTCCACAACTGCCAGGATGTCGCTCTGTCTTACGATAATGTACTCTTCGCCGTCCAGTTTCACTTCTGTTCCCGCGTATTTTGAGTAGATTACCTGGTCGTCTGCTTTTACTTCCATCTTAATTTCTTTGCCGTCTACCACTCCCCCTGGTCCTACAGCAATTACCTGAGCCTGCTGGGGTTTTTCCTGTGCCTGGCCTGGCAGTACAATTCCGGATTTTGTGGTTTCTTCTGCTTCTAATTGTTTTAATACAACTCTGTCACCTAACGGTACTAATTTCATGATCCATTGCCTCCTTACATTCTATCGTCTTATTACTAGCACTCATTTTTGCCGAGTGCTAATTGTTGGGTATATATTAGTAAAATTGCCAGGTTTGTGCAAGCGCATGAATTCCTATATATCCCAATTCATCTTATATTATTTCCAAAATTCTCCTTTATACTCATGTTTTCTCATATTTTTAAAAAAAGAAGAAGATCCGGATAACCGGATCTCCTCTTTAGCTAGCTGTCTCCGCACGGGTTTCCTTAATCACTTTCAATTCATCAAAAATGACTTCGTTCAGAACTTTGATATAAGTTCCTTTCATGCCAGAAGAACGGGACTCTATGACTCCCGCACTTTCGAATTTCCGCAGCGCGTTCACAATTACAGAACGGGTAATTCCCACCCGGTCCGCAATCTTACTCGCCACCAGTATACCTTCACTGCCATCCAATTCATCAAAGATATGGATGATTGCTTCCATTTCCGTAAAAGATAACGTACTGAAAGCTGATTTTACTACCTGCTTCTTTCTGTCTTCCTCTGCATTCTCCTCCTGAACAGAACGCATCATCTCCAGGCCTACCACTGTGGTCCCGTATTCACTTACGATAATATCTTCGATATCATAAGGGTTGTCGTGCCGGTACATAAACACAGTGCCCAGCCTCTCGCCGCCAATGTCAATGGGATTAATGATCCCCTGGTTCTTATGGGCATCTTCCTCCTCAAACCCCAGCGTCTGCAGATTTACATTCTCTTTTGTGGACAATACTCCAAGGAATCTTTCGTTTAATAATGGATCCACATGACTTCCCACCTGGTACTCCAACAGTTCAGTAAGTTCATCGACCCCCTGACACAGCCCAACGCCCAGTACTTTCCCTTTTTTACTGATAACCAGTATATTTGAGCTTAATGTTCCCACCAGTACCTGGCAGATATCGTTGAAAACCACTTTACTAGAATTATTATTATGCAGAAGTTTGTTAATTTTTCTCGTTTTATCTAGTAATTGAACGCTCATTTCTATCCTCCCTTATTTTTTTGAGTTGTACTGCTTATTAACCGTGCGAATACTTCTTCTATATTATCATGTAATTATGGGGAAATCAATAAAAATTCTTCATTTGTTTGGTCATTTTTTATGTTTTCAGATAATAAAAAAATTGCAATACAAAAAAGGTATTGTGCATGTTTTTCACAATACCTTCTAAAAACCAGATTATTCCTTTTTCTCCGTTAATACCACATATCCGCACTTTTCATCCGCGCATACCAGCTTGTTTCCCTTTTCCAGCAGATACCCGCCGCACTGAGGACATTTTTCTTTGGACGGCCTCTGCCACGACATAAATTCACATTCCGGATTGTCCTCACATCCGTAATATTTGCGGCCCTTTTTCGTCTTTTTCAAAACCACTTCTTTTCCGCACATGGGACAGGGAACGCCTATTTTCTCATAATACGGTTTGGTATTGCGGCACTCCGGAAATCCAGGGCATGCCAGAAACCTCCCGTGGGGTCCATATTTCACCACCATATTCCGGCCGCATTGTTCACAGATTACCTCTGTGACCTCATCCTCAATCTCTACATGCTCCAGTTCCTGCTGGGCCGCATCCACAGCCTCTTTTAGATCCGGATAGAAATTGCGGACTACTGTCTTCCATTTTACTTTTCCGTCCTCCACGCTGTCCAGCAGCGCTTCCATGGCCGCAGTAAAATTCACATCCACAATAGAGGGGAACGCCTGCATCATAATGCCGTTCACCACTTCCCCCAGCTCGGTAATATAAAGGTTTTTCTTTTCCTTTGCCACATAATGCCTGCTGGTCAGTGTGGTGATAGTGGGGGCATACGTGCTGGGACGCCCTACTCCCAGCTCCTCCAGCGCTTTCACCAGTGATGCCTCCGTATAGTGGGCCGGGGGCTGGGTAAAATGCTGCTGGGGGTCCAGCTCCTGAAGATTCAGCTGTGTATCCTCATCCAGGCCTTTGGCCAGGAGAACTCCGCTCTTTTTATCCTCATCCTGGGAATACACGGACAGAAATCCATCAAACAAAAGTTTGGATGCTGCCACTGTAAATATATAATCGCCGCGGCTGGCTGCTATTTTCACTGAAGTTGTCTCATATTTTGCGTCTTCCATCTGGCTGGCCATAAACCGCTTCCAGATCAGCTGATAGAGTCGGTATTGGTCCCTGGGCAGGGACTCTTTCACCTCTGCAGGGGTACATGTGATGTCCGTGGGCCTAATCGCCTCGTGGGCATCCTGAATCTTCTTTCCCTGGGTCTGCCTTTTTTTCCTTTTCGCAGAGTACTCCTGGCCGTAATTCTGTTCAATGAAATTCTTCGCAATGTCCCTGGCCTCGTCTGATACCCGGGTAGAATCTGTACGCAGATAGCTTATAAGGGCCACTGTTCCACGGCCCTTAATATCCACTCCCTCATAGAGCTGCTGGGCCAGACGCATAGTCTTCTGTGTAGAAAAATTCAGCGCTCTGCCCGCATCCTGCTGGAGAGTGCTTGTGGTAAACGGCAGGGGAGCTTTCTTTGTCCGTTCCCCTTTTTTCACCTCAGCCACCTGATAAACCGCGCCATCCAGCCCTTTTAAAATGGCGTCCATTTCCTCCTGGCTGTGTATGGCAATCTTCTCGTCCTTATAACCATAAAACTTTGCAGTCAAAGGCTTCTTCTCACCAGGAACGCCGAATACCGCATCCAGTGACCAGTATTCTTCCGGGATAAACGCATTGATCTCATCGTCCCTGTCGCCAATCAGCCTCAGCGCCACTGACTGCACACGTCCTGCACTTAAACCCCTTTTCACCTTCGCCCACAGTACCGGGCTGATTTGATATCCCACCAGCCTGTCCAGTGTCCTCCTGGCCTGCTGGGCGTCCACCAGGTTCATATCAATATCACGGGCATCCTTCAAGGAAGTCTTTACCGCATTCTTTGTAATCTCGTTAAACGTGATCCGGTGCATTTTGCTCTCGTCTGTATGGAGAGCTGTTTTCAAATGCCAGGAAATCGCCTCTCCTTCCCGGTCCGGGTCCGTAGCCAGGAATATTTTATCCGCTTTCTTTGCGGATTTACGAAGTTTTGCCAGAAGCTCGCCTTTTCCCCGAATAGTAATATATTTCGGTTCAAAATCATGCTCCACATCGATACCAAGCTGGCTTTTTGGCAAATCTCTAACATGTCCCTGGGAAGCTGCTACCTCATAATTCTTCCCCAGAAATTTCTTAATGGTCTTCACCTTGGCCGGTGATTCCACAATTACCAGATACTTTGCCATGTCCTATCTCCTGTATTACACATCTGTATTTTGATGCTTTGGAACTCTCTTATAGTTCCTCATTTGGCCGATGGTCTTACATAATAATTCTTTCCGACTTCTTCCACCAGCCCCAGCAGCTGCAGCTCAGTCAGAACAGCCAGCACCTGCCCCGGCGGATATCCGCATTGGGCAATCAATGTCTCGTAATCCGTCGGTTGGAAGCCTATACAACTATACACCAATTCCAAATCTCTTGCAAGTCTCAACTTACTTTTTTTGCCGCCTCCTATTTTTTCCTTCGTTCTATATGTATCCAATCCCAGCTCATTTAGAACCATTTCCGGAGATAATGCGATTCCCGCCCCCTGGGCAATGAGGCTGTTGCACCCTTCACTCAGTGGGTCTGTCACCCTCCCCGGCACGGCAAACACACTTTTACCCTGTTCCAGCGCACAGTCCACTGTAATCAGCGAACCGCTCTTTTTCCTTGCCTCTATCACCAGCAGTACATCTGACAGCCCGCTGATAATGCGGTTTCTGGCCGGAAAATGTCTGCCCACAGGAGGCACTCCCGGGGGATACTCACTGAGGATTCCCCCTTTTGCCGGAATCTGGCCGAATAAATCTTCATTGCATGAAGGATAGCAGATATCCACCCCGCAGCCCATCACGGCAAAGGTGGGCGTTTTACCCTGCAGGGCCCCCCGGTGGGATTCTCCGTCCACCCCCATGGCCATGCCGCTGACCACCTGGATCCCCCAATCACTGAAGACCCTTGCAAATTCCCGGGCTGTCTGCTTTCCATAATTGGTGCAGCGGCGCGCCCCCACAATCCCCACTGTGGGCTGTTCTTCCCTGGGCAGGCAGCCGTTTACATACAGATGGGCAGGCATCCCTTGAAGTTTTCTCAGCCTTTTGGGGTACTCTGGATGATCTTTTTCAATATATCGAATCATAGACACCTCCCTGGGCCATCCGGTAACCGTATGCCTCCTGCACATGGATATCCTCTATCAATTCCGACTGGTCCAGATCCGCTATGGTCCGGGATACCTTTATGATTCTGTGATAGGCCCGGGGACTCAGCCTCAGCTTCGTGTAAATGCGCTCCATCCACTGTCTGGAACCTTCTGTCATAACACAGTAATCCTCCACGTTTCTGCCGTCCAGCTGGCTGTTAAACCGAATATCTGTCCCCTGGTAACGTTTCTCCTGAACCCGCTGCGCCTGTATCACTTTTCTTCGCAGTTCCTCTGAGGAAATGCCCCTGCCGCTTTGGGCCATCTGTGCATATGTGGGTTCCCGGATATCCACACACACATCCACCCTGTCAAGCAGGGGGCCGCTGAGCTTTCCCAGATAGCGCTTCACCTCTGACGGGGTACAGCGGCAGCGCCCCAGGTCTGGATAATAGCCGCAGGCACAGGGATTCATGGCCGCAGCCAGCATACAGCCCGCCGGAAATACGTAAGTCCCCTGCACACGGGAAATATAAACACATCGGTCTTCCAGCGGCTGGCGGAGAATCTCCAGACTTTTTCTGGAAAACTCCGGCAGCTCGTCTAGGAACAAAACTCCATTGTGGGCAAGAGTGATCTCTCCCGGCCGCGGACTGCGCCCTCCCCCGGCCAGCGCCTGAGGTGAAATGGTATGGTGAGGACTGCGAAACGGACGCTTTTGTATCACGGGGTGGTCTTTTGACAGAAGCCCTGCAATGCTGTAGATTTTTGTAAGTTCCAGGCTTTCCTCCCTGGCAAGGGGCGGAAGGATACCGGGGATGCGCCTGGCCATCATGGACTTTCCAGAACCCGGACTGCCTATATACAGCAGATTGTGCATGCCCGCCGCCGCAATCAATGTAGCCCGCACTGCCCCTTCCTGTCCCCGGATGTCGGAGAAGTCCACAGTTTCCTCTGGACTTTCCAGCTCAGTTTCCACATGTTCCGGTTCTTTGTTATCCTGCATGGGCCGCCCCTGCCTCAGCCACTCCACCGCCTCTGCAATATCTTTCACCCCCACTACCCGGATGTTGTCTATTAAACGTCCTTCTTTTTCATTTTCCCGCGGAACCATACATACCTGGCAGCCGGCTTCCCTGGCCTTTTGTACCATGGGCAGAATTCCCCAGATTCCTTTCACTCTCCCGTCAAGGCCCAGCTCTCCGGCGGCCATAACCCCCTGCAGATATTTCCCGGGAATCCTGCCCAGTGCCGTTAAGATGCACAGCGCCACTGGAAGGTCATACCCTGTCCCCTCTTTTCTTACATCTCCCGGCGCCAGATTCACCGTTATGCGCTTTGCGGGAAGCCCCAGCCTCTTATTGTGCAGCGCCGTGCGCACCCTGTCCTGGGTCTCCTTCACCTGGGAGTTCACATAGCCTACCATGGAAAATACCGGAAGGCCGTCACTTACATCTGCCTCCACCTGCACCGGCACCACCTCCATGCCTGTGACAGCCGCAGAATATATACTGCTGAACATTTTTTCCTCCGTGATTTTTATTGTGAAGCGAATGCTTCTGGAAATTATAAGACGGCCTTCACACCAAAAAGCGCTGACAAAAAACAGTGAAAACAGCTTTTTGCGCAATGTGCCGAAAGTAGTTTTATAGATATTGGGGTATTATACCATAGTTTCTTCTATATTAATAGATATAAATTCTGAACTTTTTATAAATTGCTGTCTTCCTTCAAATCGGAATATGCCAGCAGGCCGGAGACCAGGTATTCATTTCCCATTTTTTCCCGGAACATGAAACCACCTCACCAACACATCTTTACTTGTCAAATTTTCCCCTGGAAACCGGAACCATATATAATCGTTCCAGGATACCCCATGGGTCTTCTTTACAATTTCATACGGGTTATATTCCTTTAACCCCAGCAGCTCCAGAATCTCATAGATATCCGGTCTTCCCCTGTCCCAGCAGCGAAGTTCCAGAATCTTATTCAGCTGATTTCTGGTCATTTCATCTGCCGCAAAAAGCTGTCTCAGGGGATGCCTGATATGGCGGACCACATGAACCTGGGAGCCTTCTACACTCACCTGGGCAGTCAGCTCGTCTTTCCAGAACACTTCAAAAGAATAATCCTCTAAAATTTTTTTGTAATTTTTCTCTTTATCCATAAACTCAGACACCGCTCCTTCCTCAAAACTGCTTTCATCAAAAGCAAAAAAAGACCTATTCTCTCACGAAATAAGTCTTTCTCAAAAGTGCCGCAGACCGGAATCGAACCGGTACGGGTATCACTACCCACGGGATTTTA
>CAJURF010000038.1 GCA_910588825.1 uncultured Lachnospiraceae bacterium | reverse complement strand
ATGATAGTTTATAACAATTATTAAATATCCTCAAATGAAAGGATTAACAATTTTTTATTTTTTATAAAAACCATATATTTGAATTATATCATGATGGAAAGTATAATTCAATTACAAAGTCAAGAGCAAAAAAACAGGGAGGATTTCATGGGTATATTTGAATTTGACGGAAAAAAGTACAAAGCAGCTTCTAAACATCAAAAAGAGTGGGGAAATGATTTAATTTCACAATTATCGTTTAAAGGAAATGAAACCATATTGGATCTGGGATGCGGCGACGGAATTTTGACAGAACAATTATCTCTATGTGTACCAAACGGAAAAGTGCTGGGTATAGACGCCTCATACAGCATGATTGAAACAGCAAAAATGATAGGCAAAAACAATCTCACTTTTGCCCATATGGATATGAATGAAATGGATTTTGAAAATGAATTTAACCTTATTTTTTCCAATGCCGCTTTACATTGGGTGAAAGACCACAAGCGTCTTTTAAAAAACACCCACAGAGCGTTAAAAACCTGTGGAAGAATACTATGGGATTTTGGAGGGCAGGGTAATTGCCGCCATTTCATTGATGTGATTCAAAAGAAAATATCAGAAGATGTCTATTGGGAATATTTTAAAGATTTTGAATGGCCGTGGTTCATGCCCTCCAAATCCCAATATGCAGAATTGATCGCAGCAGTTGGATTTTCTTCCTGTACAATAGAAGAAATCAATCGAGACAGATACTTTTCCAATGCCGCTGAAATGATTCAATGGATTGATCAGCCCAGCATTGTGCCATTTATCCAATATATTCCTTGGGAATTAAGGGAAACTTTCCGCCGGGAAGTAATCTGGGAAATGTTAAACGAAACGCGGCAGTCTAACGGTACTTATTTTGAAACATTTCGCAGAATTAAAGTATATGCTGAAAAATAGTATAAAAACCTTTTCAACCTCCATTATTTATGTTACTATCAAATTCATGAACCACATATAGAAACTTAAATGCAAATCTCAAATAATAAGGAACTGTAGGAAAATATCCTGCGAGGAACATATTTCATGAAAATCATAATCCCCCCAGCAAAGAAAATGAACACAGACACAGATACTTTCCCCCCGAGGGGACTTCCCCCATTGCTGGATGACACTACCATCCTGATGGAATGGCTCCGCTGCCTCACTTTGGATGAGGCACAGAGTTTATGGCAATGCAATGAAAAAATCGCACAGCTCAATTACCAAAGACTTCAGGAAATGGACCTGCGCAGGAATTTGACACCGGCACTGATCTCCTATGAGGGAATCCAGTATCAATATATGGCTCCGGAAGTTTTTACACGGAAAGAATGGAATTACGTTCAGGAACATCTGCGGATACTCTCAGGATTCTACGGTGTGCTGAAACCCCTGGACGGAGTAGTTCCATACCGATTGGAAATGCAGGCAAAAGTAAAGGTAAACGGAACAAAGAATCTTTATGAATTCTGGGACAGCAAATTATATGAGGAAATACATATTCCGGGACAAGTGATTTTAAACCTGGCTTCTAAAGAATATTCCAAATGTATAGAAAAATATCTGCATCCAAAAGACACTTTTATTACCTGCATATTCGGTGAATGGAAAAATAACAAAGTCATACAAAAAGGAACCATGGCCAAAATGGCCCGTGGTGAAATGGTACGGTTTATGGCCGCAGAAGGGATCGTAAATGTGGAAGATATCAGAGAATTTGAGGGGCTGGGGTATCATTTCGAAGAAGCATTGTCTGATTCTGAAAATTATATTTTTTTGTGTTAATAGGGAGAATCAGAAACTGAATACATCACAGACGAATACTATAGAAACCTAGACGGAGACCCCAAATGCCAAAAATACTTGTAGTAGAAGATGACAGAAAACTAAACCAGACCATATGCTACGCACTGGAAAAAGCCGGGTACATCCCCTATCCCGCTCATTCCATAAAAAGGGCAAAAGCCGCCTATTTACAGGACGCTCCCCACCTGATTCTCCTGGATGTAAATCTCCCGGACGGAGAGGGATTTCTCTTCTGCCAGTGGATCAAATCACAGTCATCAGCCCCTGTATTGTTCCTCACAGCCAGGGACCTGGAGGAGGACGCCCTGACAGGGTATGAACTGGGCGCGGAGGACTATGTGACTAAGCCCTTTTCCATAAAAATTCTTCTGAAAAAAATTGATGTCATATTAAAGCGGAACCAGCCAGACAGCACATCTTCCTTTAACGACGGTTTTCTGTCCGCAGATTTTGAAAAGGCGAAAATCACCGTATCCGGACAGGAATGTCCGCTGACCCCCACGGAATTCCGCCTTTTAAAGCAATTCACCGCCAACCGGGGACAGCTGCTGACCTACGAAGTCCTTCTGGAACGCCTTTGGGACAGCAACGGACAGTTTGTGGACAAACACACTCTCGCCGTCAATGTAAACCGGCTGCGAAAAAAAATTGAAACGAATGACCATAAATACATTTCAAATATATACGGGATGGGATACCAATGGCTTGGTTAATTATATTGACTGTATGTACCTCTTTGTCCACAGCAGTCCTCATCTTTAAGGTCCGGCATCTGAAACAAGAGGTGTATCAATTCGCAGACCAGCTGGAAGAATCGCTGGACCATATTCTCTCTGGGAAAGAACCTGAGACCATCTGTGCAAATACCGACACTCTCTGGGGGAAAATCAGCGAAAAACTATGGCGGGCCAGCCACGTCTGGCAGAGGAAAGACCAGGAAATCATCACTGAAAAAAAGGAACTGGAACAATTAATCTCCCACATTTCCCACCAGACAAAAACCCCTGTCTCCAATCTGAAAATCTGCATCGAAATCCTCCACGGACATCCTTCACCAGAAAAAACAGACGAATTTCTGAATATCATGGAAACCGAGGCTGAAAAGCTGGAATTTCTCATTCAGAATATGGTGAAAATGTCAAGACTTGAGACAGGCATGATCAAAATCCGTTCCAATGAATCCAATCTGCAAAAGACAATCGGAAAGGCCGTGTCAGGGATTGTTCCCAAAGCAGAGAAAAAACAAATCCGCCTCCATGTCACATGTAATCCGCAAATCCAGGTCCTGCACGACGGAAAATGGACGGCGGAAGCCATTTTCAATATCCTCGACAACGGAGTGAAATATACAGCAAAGGGAGGTTCCGTCTGGGTCACTGTCACCGAACAAGAGATTTTCACACAGATTGCCATCCGTGACACCGGGAAAGGAATCGCGCCTTTGCGCCACGCGGAAATATTTACCAGATTCTACCGGGAACCGGAAGTACATGACCAGGAGGGCATCGGAATCGGTCTGTATCTGGCCAGGGAAATCATAGAACTCCAGAAGGGATACATCCAGGTTCACTCAGAAGAAGGAAAGGGTGCAGAATTTCGAATCTGCCTTTTAAGGAGCTAAATTATCACAATTTTGTGATAATTCCTGATTGAGAATAGTTTGTGATTTTTTTGAGATATATTATCCATATCTTAGGATCTTGAAAACACAAGGAGGCAGATAAATGAACTCATGGATTGTCAAAACAAAAAATCTGAAAAAATACTATCAGCTGGGAGGCCACACTGTGAAAGCGCTGGACGGCGTAGACTTTCTGGTACGTGAACGGGAATTCGTCTCTGTAATCGGAACCTCCGGTTCTGGAAAATCCACGCTCCTTCATATGCTGGGCGGACTGGACACACCCACCAGCGGCGGGGTTTACATAGACGGAAAATCCCTTGGGCAGATGGATAAGGAACAGCTGGCCATATTCCGCCGCAGGAAAGTAGGCTTTGTCTTTCAAAACTATAATCTGGTGCAGGACCTGAATGTATACGAAAATGCAGTACTGCCTGTGGAACTGGATGGCCGCCGGGTGGACCGGGAATTTGCAGAAGAAATCCTGAAACTGCTTAAACTCCAGGATAAAAAAGACGCCCTGCCCAATACCCTGTCAGGGGGACAGCAGCAAAGGGCCGCCATCGCCCGGGCAGTCATATCCAAACCAGCCATACTTCTGGCCGACGAGCCCACGGGAAATCTGGACACAGCCTCCAGCCATGACGTAATCGGCCTGCTGAAACTGGCGGCAAAGCAATTTCAGCAGACCATTGTTTTAATCACCCATGACAATGACATTGCCCAGATGGCTGACCGGATTGTGCAGATTGAGGACGGCCGGATTGTGAAAGGTGGTGGTCTTCATGCTGAAAAATAACAATGAAGCCGCAATCACCAAAATGGCAAGAAATTCCTTCCGAAGCAGCAGACGCAGAAACCTTACGGTCCTGCTGGCAATTATATGCTCCGCTTTTTTGCTTTTCACCATCTTTACCGTGGGAATCACTTATTTTGACATGCAGCGGGTACAGAACATCCGTATGCACGGGGCCGATTATGACGCCTATCTATACGGTGTCACTAAAGAACAACAGCGTGTGTGCCAAGAAGACCCTGATATCTTAAAGACAGGGATTGAGGCAATTGCCGGCTATGTGATAGAGACAGAGAAAGATAATACTCCCAACGCTTCACTGTTCTGGATGGATGAAACTGGCTGGAATGAAATGTGCGCCCCTGGCAGAGAATGGATGGAGGGAACATATCCCCAAAAGGCCGATGAAGTCATGATAAAGAGAGAATCCAGGAAGGCCTGCGGTCTGGAAGGTCTGCAGACAGGAGATACCGTTACCATGACATACGCCACCAAAAAGGGAGAGTTTACCAAAACATTTAAGATATCCGGCATGTGGGACGGCTGCGCAAACAACGACGTCATCTATGTGTCAGAAGAATTTTACAGACAGTCCGGACAGGAACTTTCCAGCACCGCCTCGGGCCGATGTATGATTGACCTGAAGCCCAGATTCATGTCTCAGGCCAGACAGGACGCTCTTACAAAGAGCATGAATCTGGGGAAGAAGCAGAATCTGTTTTTCACCATGCAGTATCAGACCTCCCTGTATATTTTTGTGGGAATCCTGGGACTGACAGGGGTCATATGCCTGTGCGCATACCTTCTGATATACAATATCATGTATCTGTCTGTCTCCGGAAATATCCGGTATTACGGACTGCTGCAGACCGTGGGCATGACAGGAAAACAAGTCTGCCGTCTGGTACAGCGCCAGATGACTTTCCTGGCGGCGGCAGGAATAGCGGCAGGACTTTTCCTTGGTTCGCTGGTATCCTTTTTCCTGATACCCTCCATTGTGAAATCTCTGGGCATCTATCTGGGAAAATCAGACAAAATACTGATAACCTTCCACCCTGGGGTTATCCTGCTGGCTGTTTTCCTCACCGGATTAACTGTTTTCCTGGCAGGAAGAAAGCCCGCCAAAATGGCGGTCATGGTATCACCAGTGGAAGCACTGGGCCATCGCCCGCCCTCTTCCCGGAAACAAAGCCGGAAGCTGAAAAAGGGAAATATCCTCTGGCGCCTGGCTGCAGACCAGCTTCTGAAAGATAAGAAAAAAACAGGAATCGTAATGATTTCCCTGGCATTGGGTCTTTCCCTGTTCCTCTGCCTGGTCACCATGCTGGAAAGCCAGGCCGCCAGAACTATCGTATCCAATTACATGGATATGGACATGGTAATCAAAAACGATACCCTGAAAAAAGAGGACAGCAAAGACAGAAAACAGCTTTTGGACCAATCCTTTCTGGCTAAAATCCAGGGAAATGAATCCATAAAAGAAATGCATTCCCTGCTGTGTACAGAGATTACCGTCCCGTGGGAACCGGATTTTTCAGACATCTGGATGAGGGAATTTTACGACATGTGGATGGAATCCTCCTATGAGGATGATAAAAAAGAGTATCAGGAACATCCGGAGAACTTCGGGTCATTTCTGGTGGGCATCGACCGCATTGAATTTTCCTATCTAAATGCCAGCCTGGAACATCCAGTAGATGAAACATCATTTTTAAAGGGAAAAACCTGCATTCTATATCGGAACGGCCTGGACTTCACCCTCAAAGACCTGCAGGGAAAAAAGATTACCTGTGCCGCTTATGAAGACAGTTCCAACACGCGGAGCTTTACAATTGCAGGGCTTACCGATGAATCTTATTACACTGGTGCCTTAATCGGATTACCACCCACAGTCATTGTCAGCGAACATGCTTTACATGAATTTACAGAAAGCCCACTGGTTTACAAAACCAGCATCCGCTACCAGAAAGAATACGATGAAGAAACAGAATCACAGCTGACCGCTATGATTGAGCAGAACCCGTATGCTGATGATTTCTCGTACGAATCTAAAATAAAAGAGAAGGAATCCATAGAAAAAGCACAGGGACATATGATGGAAATCGGCCTGGGAATGGTTTTCATTCTGGCTTTTATCGGCATACTGAACTATGTCAATACCATTGTAGGCAATATACGAAGCAGAGAGGTGGAGATCTCTGTCATGGAAAGCATCGGAATGACAGGAACCCAGGTGAAAAAGATGCTGATTACAGAAGGTCTGTTATTTGCAGGAGGTTCCCTGTTCCTCACTGCATCCGCAGGAACCGCCGTCACATATTTCCTTTACCAGTCCATGAACTACCGGGATATCCCCTTTAAGATTCCCCTGCTGCCTATGCTGGGAGCCACTGCTGCGATTCTCCTGGTCTGTACTGTGATACCGGTAGTTTCCTATGGGAAACTTGAGAAAAGAGGGGCGGTTGTGGAGAGAATCCGGGGATTTGAATGATTTTTGTGACAGCCGCAGGGTGATTGCAGTCTGTGGCTGTTGTTAAACAACTTAAAATTTTATTGCACCATACATAATTTTATGCTGCACCGGCATACAAGAACACCTGATTTCACGGAGGTATCCTATGACAAAAAAAGAACTAACTCAGATGTGCACCTCCCCCATACAGCCATCTGAAATCCAGACACTTCAAAATTTTCTAACGCGTTTAAAAAGCCAAAATGCCACTGATATCCCCAGTCTGGTCAAAAAATTTCTTCTCACCGAATGTATCGTTTTTCTATTCTTCGCCATTTTGACACGCAGACCCTCTTTTGAATTGTTTCTCTCCATACTTCCTTTTACACTGATGATTCTGGCTGGATATATCATTGCTCTGATTGCCGTAATCAGCTCCAATACCAGGACAACCCGCCGCATGGCCCGGGCACTTGCACAGCCTGAGAACATCCGCTGTACTCCGGATTCTTATCTCTATGCGGGAGAAAAAACGAAGCGTACAGGGAACGAACTTTCGTCCCACTCCATACACTCCGCTTTGTTTCAGAAATCTTCCTCATCTTCCGGGAGCTTCCTTTGTGTCAGCCTTCGGTATGAAGGTCTGTTTTTCGACACATTAAAGCAGGGAGCCCCCTATAAAATTTATGCTGTTGATGAGTACATATGTTTTGTATCACAGATTATTTCTTGATTTTCCAGCCTTTTTGATACCCTATAGATTTTTTTGAGAAAAGCCTTTGATAGGCTTTCAGTTTGGAAGCAGGGACACGTATCTCTGCTTTCGCTGATATGCCTTTCCATGCATTTTTCCCTATCTTAGTAAGTTTCTTTGATTTTAGCGTTATCTTCTGCAGTTTCCTGCAGCCGGAAAATGCTTTTGGCTTTATCTGTTTCAGCCCTTTCTTACATGTTATGCTCTTGAGTGCTTTACAGTTGGCAAATGCCTGATCTCCTATCACTGTTACATTTGCTCCCACTGTCACATTGGTTAATTTACTGCATCCGGAACATGCCTTTGACTGTACCGCAGTTACTTTATAAGTTACCTTAGATATTTTTATTGTTTCAGGAATCACAAGTTTCTTTCTTGTCTTCTTGTCCTTGCATCCAGTGAAAGCCACTGTCCTGTTTTTGCCGCTGGCAGCGGTTACTTTATAGTTCAACTGATTGACCGTAACTTTGGAACCTTTTTTCACTTTATTATCAGCTACTTTTATCTGAACAGTTTTAGTCTTGCCGCCATACTTTATAGTAATGGTATATGTACCGGCTTTTTTCATATTTACTTTCGAAATATCAATAACTGCATCTTCTTTTACATTGTTCTTTGTCCCGTCTGTATATTCGGCTTCCACCAGCAGACCGCTGAGGTCAAGTTTTTCCCCTACAGTATAAGATTTCTTTTTCAGGGAAGCTGACAGAGCTTTCAAGCTGCGCCCCGTATTGTCTTCCTGGGCTTTCAATACCACATAATCTGTGTCGTCGGCAGGGTCCTGGTCACTTTCCGGAACAGAAAGAGTTACATAATATAATGCATCCTCTTCATATGGCACTTCAAAGGAAACTTCTGCTGTATTAAGGCTTTCAACCTGGCCCATAGACACTGTTTCCAAAACTTCACTGTCTGGTGTTCCCTTATGTAAAGATGCGCTCACTTGTTCTGCCTTGGTGAATCCCAGATTTTTTACATCCCCTGTTATGGATATGGTGTCATCAGAAATATAAGACCATTTTAAGTTTTCTAATCCCATATTCTCGTATTCAAGACTGATGGATGTCTCTGACGCCGGTACGGTGTAATCTCTGTTCTCCAGGGGAGCACATTTCAGATACAGCGGCCTGCCAATATATTCTTCCTTTATCTCACAGGTAAATTTTATATCTTCTGTACATCCGGAAAGAATAGGTGCTGACACATCCACTTCCTGTACCACATCAGCCCCGTCCATAACTTTTACAGCAACGCCGCTTATGGGTTCTATGTGATTGTTGGTCACAGACAGTGTAACCGGCAGTGCCCCATCCGGCATAATCTCATTCTTCTGGTAGCAGTTATCCTGCACACTGATTTCGCAGCTTCCATCATACTGCATCAACGCCAGATCTGTCTGTCCATACATGTCATTATAAGAGGATTGATTTCCTTCTTTCAGTTCCCCGGTGACTTTTGTCCGATTGCAGAGCATCTCTAGGGTGTTTTTGTTGGTACGTATGGCCGAAAATGCAGGAATATCCACATTATCTTCCGGGTCAGTCAGCACAGCCGGTGCCCCCCAGGCATTCTCTGTACTCTGATAAAATGCACCCTTAATGCTGCTTTTTAGTCCGTCCTTTTCTGAGAATAATACCACCTTATTATCACCTTGTCCTGCAACAGAATAGGTTTGGAATAAAAGTTCCTGTCCTTGCGCCAGAACCGGCTGTTCAGAAATATTTACCGGACTGCTGTAGAATACATTTCCGCCCCGCACCCAGTAAAGGGTATGGTCTGCAAACTGCACAAATGTATCACACACATCATTACTTGTTACCTGCACAGTATTGATACTGGTGCTGTCTGCTGCGGCCTGCTGATTAACTCCCTCTGTATCTGAACTGATGACAGCCAGTTCTTCATCTGGAGTGCTGACTACTGCATCCCCATTTTCTGTATCACCACCGCTGACGGCTGCATTTTCATAATTGGGATTACTGCTGATGGCTGCAGTCTGTCCACTGCTTACATACACATCCTGGTCGCCCGCTGTTTCCAGATTGTTATCCTGATCCATTGAGTAAGCTAGATAGGTCTGCCCCTGATCATCCACATCTCCGTCCAGAGAAGTAACTGCTTTGAGTCCGCCTGCAAATTCAAAGGGCTGGCTCCATACATTTCCCTCTAACAGTCTGCTAGTATAAATAGCGTTAGTCCCTTCCGTCAAAAACCAATCTGTGCCCGTATTCTCCACCCAGGCTGCAGTCACATTGTCTCCGTTTCCAAAGACCACCGGAAGAGCCGTCAGCACATCTGCATTGGTGTTTAATACCGCTGCATCCTGGAAAACGCCAGTACTGTCAAATACTGCTGCCTTTATCTTTACATCCTTTAATTGTGCCATGGTATCTCCTGCGTTGATTTTGTTGGACGCATTCTGCCATACCACACAGGCAGTTCTCCCTGATGCGTATACGTCAAAGGACAAATCCGCGGTGGTCCCCGGGTCCACAACAGCCGCCGGGGTCCACTGTGCCCCATTGTAATAAGAATAATTCACTTTCACCGAGTTGAGGTCATTGGTGGATGCATCCAGCCATAATGCCAGTCTGGTTCCGTCCTCAAATTCTACCATTTTGGGGGAAGTCTGTGTAAATGCATTTTCTTTAAAGTTCAAAACTGTGTGGGCATAATTGCCGGATGTATTCTGCTGCGGCCCTGCGCCTGCCTGAGGAGAATCAGCCGGTTCCAGTATATAATCCAGATTTGACTGAGTATATGCCGATGGATCATAGAAATCTTCCGGCAATCCCGCTCCTGTCAGACCCTCCTTAGTGCTGCCCGCCTGGTCAGATGCCTGTCCATTATCTGTTGTCCACTCCGCTTTCGCCCAATCCGGTTCCCATACTTTTTCGTAAATCTTAAACGCTGTCACTTTAAAATAAAAGTTGACGCTTGTGGTCATGGAAAAGTAACTCTTCCTATCCGAATAAAATTGGGCCTTCGGAGAAAGGGCCATCTTCCCTCCGCCTCCAATCGTGGCAATGCTGCTGTGGCCCAGACCGCCTCCCACGCTTCCCTCCAATTTTGCAGAGAGACTGCCGCCTGGGGTATATTTCTGGTCTTTTCCGCTATAATACATATCAAAAGCAGCTTCAATCTCCCCGGAAATAGATGCCTCCCAGTATACTGGAACCGTAACAACAACCACATGGAGCGGGAAATTTCCGCCCCAGTCTGCTCCTGCTGATACAAGCATGACAATTCCACTTTCCGTAATCTGCATTTCTCCGTCTTTGTCAATATAGGCTTCCATATACCCGGTGATGGTAAAATCAGCGTTCACACCGAATGTTCCCTTTTTCTGCGTCAGGGCTTTCCCCCAGTTATTCCTGACATTTTTAACCCTGTCCTTTAGCTTATCTATGGATTCTTTCCCGCTTTCCTTCAGCTTCTTGATATTTTTAATTTCTTTAACGAAGTTAGTAATCTCTTTCTCTTCCTCAATTTCACCTGTCACTTTATCCTCTGTAGTGCTTTCAGAAGCTTTTGCCACATCGAAACCGATGGCTGCTTTCACTTTCCGTTTGTTGACTGCCACCGATACCGGCAGCACCCCATCTTCCAAATCAAGGCCCAGCTTGCTGCCGCCGATTAACGGAATGTCACTGGGCAGAGTCAGCTGAATCTTATCCCCCAGTGAGAACTCCACTCCGTCAAATAAATCTCCTGGCTGCAGCTTCAATTTCTGCTTGGTCACATGACCGGCATTGTCTTCTGCCACAATATAGATATCGCCTGTCACATCAAAGCCTGCTTGAAACAAAACCAAAGACAGAGTGTTCTCTGTAAAATCCACAGAAACTGCCTCCTGTGCCAGCTTCAGACTTTTTCTGGTGTCTTTTCCATCCCATAGGCAAAGGTTACTTTTTCCAGTTTGTTACAGCCCCCGAACGCCCCTGAATACCCAACTGCTGTCAGGCTTGACGGAATGCGTATTTCTGTCAGTTCAGAACAGTTCTGGAACGCATTGCTTCCCAGCTCCTGCAATCCTTCATTGAGAACAATCCCTGCCAAAGCGCTGCATCCACTAAAGGCCCTGTCACCTATTTCAACCAGACTTTGAGGGAAATTTACCGTTTCCAGAGCGCTGTAAGAACGAAAGGCTTCGTATCCAATCTCTATCACTGCACATCCTTCTATTTCTCCTGGTATGGTAAGAGAAGTTATGGACTTGTCCCCATTATATCCCGTTATAACTGCCGTCTGGTCTGAATCATTTTTAGTATATGTAAAAACATTTTCTGTCTCGATTTCTACCGCCTGCGGCTGTGTCTCCAGGCTCTCAGCTGGCTCTGCCGCCTCTGCTTTGTTTCCTTCAGCTTCATTTACTTCCTGTACAGTTTCTTCCCTAATGATATCACCCTGTGTAATATCTCCTACTGATTCCAGATTCTCTTCCACCCGCCCCAAAAGCTCCGGAACCGGAGATGAATTCTGGCTTTCCACGTTCAGCTCTCCAGGAATACTTTCATTTTTTTCCTCTTGCCACGTAATCTGTGACGCCATCACAATACTGTTTGATGTAATCAGCATCATAGCCGTCATTATCAGGCTGATCACCTTGGCTGTCTTATTTTTCTTCCCTCTTTTCATCAGTAATTCTCTTTCCCTCCTTTTTATAAGCAATACCCTGACGGAAATACTATCGTTATAACCAATTCTTTTCAATTTTCCCCAAAAAGCACCTATCTTTTACAGTCGATAATGTCTTACAGCTTATATTATGGCAATAAAAGGACATATTCTCTCTTTTACCTTATATATAAATTTTTTCATTTTTTGAGAACATTTAAAGACTTTTTCTGTGAAAAATAATATTGAATAGATAGATTTGATTATAATCTTATACATATATTACCAATAATACTAAAAAATGTAAAGTAATTCTTATTCTTATTGCTATTTTTCCCTTAATCCTTATATTTTCTTTTTGATATGGAATTCACTGAATGTATGAATGAATTTTCAAACACGCTTTAATTATGCCTTATCATATGAAAAGAAAATATCGTATTAAAAAACAGCCGCTGCAGGAGCCTGTCACTCCAACAACGGCTGTTCATGGGCTTTGCAAATATCCCAAAAAATGGCATCCTATGACGTATGTGTTATATGGCAGATGTCCAGTACCATCACTTTTCCACTCCCAGTGAACTGTAATTCCTATAATACCTCTCCCTCAGCCGATGATGATACCCAATCATAAAAATAATCGGAACCACTACTCCACCACACATAGGAACGATACACCAGACTGTATCTCCAACAACTGCCCCTGCTCCGTAAGAGAGAAGAATAATTCCTCCATAAACCACCCACATCGCTCCATGTTTTTTGTTCCACGCTTTCACATCGGTTAAATCCGCCTCACTGGGAGGCTTCTCTCCCGAATAAAATCCAACTGGCTTTTTACTCGTCAGCTGCACCATACCAATGCAAAACATAACAGCCGCCGCACAAACATAAATAATAAAAGAAATAAGAAATCCAGCCATCATAATCCCTTTCCTTTCAAATAAACTCTAAGCACCCGCTATTTCCGTCAGTGCCGCGTTGGCTTCATCGACCATGCCGCCTGCCGCCGCAGGGTCTGTCCCAGCGAATCGAGGGTATCGCCTCATTCAGCCGCCTATCAATATCTAATCCAGCAGTCTCCCAATCTCTGGAAACGGCTCCAAACTCCTCTTTAGTATTCCCCGCAGATATGCCACCAATATCCCATAATTGGTAATAGGGATTCCCTGGTCTACCGCACACTGCACCCGATACTTCATCTCACGGGCATTTAACATACACCCTCCGCAGTGGACAATCATCCGGTAAGGAGACAAATCATCAGGAAATTCCGTCCCTGCCGTAAAATCAAAAGAAAGCTCATGTCCCGTATATTCCCGTATCCATCTGGGAATTTTCACAGTTCCGATATCATCACATTGGCGGTGATGGGTACATCCCTCCCCAATCAGAACTTTATCGCCGTCTCTGAGAGAATCCAGAGCTGTCACACCCCGCACCGCCTCTGCCAGGTCACCCTTATACCTGGCAAACAAAATGGAAAAGGAAGTCAACATAATCTCTTTGGGCGTATCCGCGTCCACCTTGTCAAACACCTGACTGTCGGTAATCACCAGACAGGGCGGCTGTCCCAGTTTCTCCAGTGCCTCTTTCAAACCATTTTCCTTAACCACAATGGCAGAGCCGTCTCCGTCCAGAATATCCCTAATCGTCTGCTGCTGGGGAAGAATCAGTCTGCCTTTGGGGGCCGCTTTATCAATAGGAACCACCAGAACCAAGAAATCCCCCGGCTTCATCAGATCTCTCACAATATATTTATCCGGTTCCTCCTGCTTTCCCAGCCGGGCAATCTTCTCTTTCAGCTCCCAGATATTCGTTTCCTGTTCAGCGCTGACCCAGATTTCATCTTCTTTGCAGGCAGGCTCCTGTCCCATCAAATCCAGCTTATTGTACACCACCATATAAGGAATGGATTTATCCTGAAAACGCTGAATCAGCATCTCATCCTCCGGCTGCCTGCCAACAGTGCCGTCTACCACCAGCAGAGCCACATCCGTCTTATTCAGCACCTGATAGCTTTTCTTCACCCTGAGCTTCCCCAATTCTCCCTCGTCATCAATCCCCGGCGTGTCAATCACCATCACCGGGCCCAGTGGCAGAAGCTCCATCGTCTTATAGACCGGGTCTGTAGTAGTTCCCTTCACCTGAGACACAATGGCCAGATTCTGGCCTGTCACTGCATTAATCACGCTGGATTTCCCTGCATTTCGTTTTCCAAAAAAACTGATATGTACCCGCTCCGAAGCAGGTGTCTGATTCATTCCCATAAGCCGTTCCTTTCTTGTGAACCGTATAAAAAAATGACATAGGTTATTTACGTACAGTTCCTTATCTGCGCACAGTGATCTGACAGACCTCCATGGCTTCCAACGCCCTCTCGTGGCTTTCAGGAGCCACCCCTGCACAGCATGTGCTGTCCACTATAATCTCCACTTCCGGCAAAAATGCTTTCAACAGCATAGCATTGGAAATCACGCAGATATCGGTGCACAGCCCTGCCAGTTCAATAGAAGTAATCCGATCCTCCCGATTCCACTGCACCATCTTCTGCCCCAGATCCACACTGGCAAAAGTCACTTTATCCACAGGCCCATCCTCACAAAATGGTTTCAGCTGGTCATGGATTTCCCATCCCCGGCTTTGGCGGATGCAGTGCTCCACCGGAAGCCTGCGTCCCTCCTGAGTCTGAAGATAATCTTTCTCGTGGGTATCCCGGGTAAATACAACCTTTCCCTCAAACCCACGGACCTTTTCCACCACCCGGGGCAGGACAGCCTGCGCCTCCTTTGTCCCCAGAGCGCCATCGATAAAATCATTCTGCATATCCACTACTACTAAAACTTTCATTCCAAAAAAGTCTCCTCTCAGACAATCTCCAATCCAGGTCATTCATTCCGCTTATCCGGCCAATATTCATATACCTTATCTTTTTCCTAAATTATTGCCAATATACATATTTATAATGCAATTATTCTCTATATTTAGATCGACATACCTATGCTGTTTATTAAGAATATACTGATATTTTCATTTTATTTTTCGTACTAACTTCAATATATATGATTAATTCATATCTTTATCATAATAGCAAGTAATTTTGTATATTAAAAACATATTCTGAAGCATAGTTGTATATTTTTTCAGATATGTTATAATTCTACTTAAATAAAGGAGTTATCTTCATGAGTGATAGAAAGATACAATGGCATCCAGGCTTCGCAGCCGCTATGCATCTGGAACTGAATAAATACAAGGATAACCTGATTTTTGAAAAGGAATACAATCTAAACACAAAACCTTTAGAAATCGACCTGCTGATCATCAAAAAAGAAACTGACGCCCCTATTTCCAATGAAATCGGAATATTTTTCAAAGGTCATAATATCTTGGAATACAAATCGCCAGAGGACCATCTTAACATAGATTCCTTTTTCAAAACCACAGCCTATGCATGCCTTTATAAATCATACTCAGCCACTGTTGACGGAATCCGTGCAGATGATATCACGTTAAGCATTGTCCGGGAAGCAAAACCGGAGGGAATTTTCAAGTATTTCAGGGAACATAACTGTCAGATAACAAATACCTATCAGGGTATCTATTACATAAAAGGGCCTTTCCCATTCCCGGCGCAGATTGTTGTTACAAGGGAGTTAGACCCAAAGGCGCATACATGGCTCAGGGCCTTATCTGGAAAACTGGATGAGAAAGACATTGAGAATCTCCTGGCCAATACAAACCGATTAACAGGAAAAGCTGAAAGAGAAATGGCAGATTCCGTCTTGGAAGTGAGCGTAAAAGCCAATAAACAGATCATTAAAAAATTGATGGGAGATGAGAATATGTGCAACGCATTGATGGAGATTATGGAACCCAAGATAAAAGAGCTTATGGAACCCAAAATGGAGGAAATACGTAAGGAGAGCCAGCTTGAGGGCCTTAGAGAAGGCCGCAGGGAAGGTTTGAAAGAAGGCCGCAGAGAAGGTCTGAAAGAAGGCCGGAAAGAAGGCCGGAAAGAAGGTCTGAAAGAAGGTCTGAAAGAAGGCCGGATTCAAGGGATAATAGAAGCACTTCGTGATCTAAAACATTCAGATTCCGAAATAAAATCGATACTTATAAAACAGTATAGTCTTACAGAGGAGGAACTAAACAATTTCTTATAAGTTCTCATAAAAAATAAAATCACAAAAATAATATTGACAGTCAGTTTTCCCTTAAAACAGAGGATATTGACCGGCTTATTAGTTGAAAAACTCTCTGCTGTAAGATGTTTTACAACAGAGAGTTTTCTGGACTTTTCAAACGCGCTCTAATCCTTATATTCCTTCATCAATTCCTTAAAAGCAGGCAGAGAATTCACAATCGTCTCATAAGAAACACAATATGCCAGCCTCACATACCCCGGACAGGCAAAAGAACTTCCCGGTACCATCAAAATATTATATTTCTTTCCCGCCTGACAGAATGCCTTTTCATCCTCCACCGGAGATTTTACGAATAAATAAAAAGCTCCCTGGGGCTTAATACATTCCAGTCCGCATTCCTTCAGACCTTCATACAAAGTAGTCCTGTTCCGGTCATAATAATCCAGATTCACCTTAGCATCCACGCAGCGTCCCACCACTTTTTGAATCAGAGAAGGCGCATTCACAGACCCATTGATACGGTTGGCAATGGATGCCGCTGTAATCACTTCCTCACTGCCATCCACCTCATCGGGAATCACCAGATACCCGATCCGTTCTCCGGGCAGTGACAAAGATTTACTGTAAGAATACCCAACCACTGTATTATCATAATATTTGGTCAGATAAGGAACCTCCACGCCATCATAAGCCAGTTCCCGGTACGGCTCATCGGAAATCAGATAGATCACTGACTGGAATTCTTTCTGCTTGGCTTCCAGGATCGCAGCCATTTTCTTGATGGTTTCCTCTGAGTAAACCACACCAGTGGGATTGTGGGGGGTATTTACAATCACCGCTCTGGTTTTTGCCGTAATCTTTTTCTCAAATTCCTCCAGATTGGGCTGGAACGTGGACGTATCTGGGGATACCTCCACCAATTTACCATCATAATTTCTCACATAAGAACCATACTCCAGGAAATACGGGGCAAATACAATCACTTCCTCCCCAGGATTTACCACAGTTTTCAAAATCACGTTCAGACCGCTGGCGGCCCCCACTGTCATAATCAGATTCTTCGCCTGAAAGCTGGTTCCAAACCTTCTGTTCAAAGACTCTGCGATGGACTTGCGCACATCCTCAAACCCTGCATTGCTCATATATCCATGAAGAACCACCGGGTCCTCGTTGGTAATCAAGTCTATCACAGCCTCTTTCACCTGCTTTGGTGCAGGTACATTGGGATTTCCCAGGCTGAAATCAAACACTTTATCAGCGCCGTATTTTGCCTTCAGTCTGCCACCCTCTTCGAACATCTCCCGGATGGCGGAATTATTCTGAACCAATGGTCTCATTTTTTCTGATATCATTTATGTCCCTCCTTACGCCTGCCGCCAAAGCCAAACCAGCAGATCAATGCCAGAAAAGCCACTGCAACGATCAGCCACGGAATCAGGTATTTCAATCCCTGTTTATAAAACATATCCCAGTAGCCTTTCAAATAAATTGCAACCACAATAAACGGCAGAATGAATGTCATATAACCTTTTATCATCACCGGAAACTTCATACCCTGTCCGGCATTGGCCTCTTCGATAAAGTTTTTCCATCCCCATCCATACCGGGTGGTACAAAACATGAGATACACTAAAGACCCCAGTGGAAGCAGATTATTGGACACCAGGAAATCTTCCAGGTCCATAATCCCCGTCCCAGGTCCCAGCGGCTGGATACCGGAAAGCACATTAAATCCCAGCACACAGGGCATGGATAAAACAATCAGCGCAGCAATGTTAAAGAGCACTGCCTTCTTCCTCTCCCATCCCCACAGGTCAATGGCAAAAGAAATAATATTTTCAAACACGGCAACTACTGTGGACAATGCCGCAAAAGAAAGGAATAAGAAGAAAAACGTACCCCATATCCGTCCCCCTGCCATCTGATTAAAAATATTAGGCAGAGTGATAAAAATTAATGACGGCCCTGCATCCGGCTGAATCCCGTAAGAAAAACATGCCGGTATAATAATCAATCCGGCCATCAGCGCCACAAATGTGTCCAGACAGCTGATACTTAGAGTTTCTCCAGTCAGAGAGCGGCTTTTATCCAGATAACTTCCAAAAATAGCCATGGAGCCGATTCCCACACTCAATGTGAAAAAGGATTGAGACATGGCGCCAAATACCACATTGCCGATTCCCTCGTCCACCATAGCCTTAAAGTCAGGAACCAGATAAAAACGGATTCCCTCCCCCGCATTGGGAAGCATCACAGAGTGGACAGCCAGCACCAGAATCAATACAAACAGACACGCCATCATCACTTTCGTAATCTTCTCCACACCTTTTTGCACACCCAGAGAACAGATACCAAAAGATATCACCACCACCAGAATCATCCACAGTGTGAGCGTTCCCGCAGAACCTGTCATCTCCTGAAATTTCGCCGCCACATCTTCAGTAGTCATGGCACTTCCTGTGAAATCCCCTTTCAGACTGCAGAAACAGTAATACAGCATCCATCCGGCCACCATAGTATAGAACATCATCAGCAGATAATTACCCGCTATGGCAAAGTAACTGAAATGGTGCCAGCGGCTCCCCTCCGGTTCCAGTTTCTTAAAAGAAGCTGCGCAGCTTTTCTGACTCCCCCGGCCCACGGAAAATTCACAGACCATAATGGGGAATCCCAAAATAGCCAGAAATACCAAATAAATCAAAATAAAGGCGGCACCCCCGTAACGCCCGCACATATAAGGAAACTTCCAGACATTTCCCAATCCAACGGCACATCCGGCGGATACCAGTATAAACCCCAGTCTTGACCCAAACTTCTCTCTTTCCTGCATCAACACACCCCCTCAAAATAACGCAAAGCGTTTAATCCGCAGACACGGCTCCCATGCCTGCCTGCAAAGCCTTCTTATTCAGTTCCAGAAAACGGGGTTTTATATTGTCTGTCAAAATATGATCCCAGTGAATCTGCTCTAATCCCATAGCCCGGATAATCGTCCCCAGCAGAATGATATTAGCCACCTTCTCGTTTCCCATTTCCCGGGCCATACCGCTGGCATCCACCACTTTGACCTTATCCACATGTTTCTCAATTTCCTCCAGCACATGGTCCGGATATTCCTCCTCACCAATCACCACAGACTGGGAGGGTATTTCCTCATTATTCACCACCAGCGTGCCCCCTTCTTTCAGAAAGTCCAGACTGCGCAGAGCCTCCATTTTCTCAAAAGCAACTACCATATCGGCACTTCCTGTCTCAATTACAGGGGAATATACAGTTTCTCCATAACGCACCTGGGAAGATACACTGCCCCCTCTCTGGGACATTCCGTGGATTTCACTCATTTTCACTTCATATCCGGCTTCCATCAGCCCCGTTGTCAATATCTTGCTGGCAAGAATGGTTCCCTGTCCGCCCACGCCCACCAGTAAAATGCTTTTCGTCATGACGCTAATCCTCCTTTACAATGGCATCCTGTTTACAAATCTGCGCGCATACATCACACCCCAGGCACTGAGCATGGTGAATCACTGCTTTCTTTGTGTCCTTGTCAAAAGACATGGCAGGACAGCCTGCCTTCAGGCAGAGCTTACAGCCCACACATTTTTCCTCAATCACCCGGTTCTTGCTGATGAACAAGTCTGTAAATTCATCTTTATCAGCCTGAGAAAACTTTTTCAGTGCACAGGGCCATCTGGTTATAATCACAGAAGGTTCGTCCAAAGCCAGGAATTCATCCAAAGCCTCATCCACCTCTTTCAGATTATTAGGATTTACTACCCGCACATGACGAACGCCGATGGCTTTCACCAGTTCTTCGATTTTAATCAACGTGGTGGGCTCTCCTTTTGCCGTAAATCCTGTTCCCGGATTATCCTGATGCCCAGTCATGCCTGTAATCCGGTTATCCAATATAATATTAACCGTATTACTCTGGTTATACACAGTATTAATCAGAGAATTGATTCCCGTGTGGAAAAAAGTGGAATCTCCCAGCACTGTCACAACCCTTCTCTTGGTATCTCCCTGATTGAAAATCTTCTGTGCCCCGTGTCCAATGGAAAAACTGGCTCCCATGCAGACGGTGGAATCCATTGCCGAAAAAGGCTTGCCTGCAGCCAGGGTATAACAGCCGATGTCCCCGCTGATCATAATATTCTTGCGCCTGCCCAGCCGGTAGAACAGCCCTCTGTGGGGACATCCCGCGCAAAATGCCGGTGAACGGGCAATCAATTTACTCCTGTCAAAATCAATGGTTTTCCTCTCCTGGCCGCCTATACTTTTGCGGATCACATCGGGAGTCATCTCCCCGTAGGCTGGAAACGTATCTCTCCCCACGACCTTACAGGATACCCCTGATCTTTCCACAAATTCCTGGATGTAAGGGTCGTTTTCCTCTAATATGTAAACCGTCTCCATACGGCTGCAGAAATCCTGTATCAATTTTTGGGGAAGTGGATGGGTAAATCCCAGTTTCAGATAAGAAGCATCCTCTCCAAACACTTCTTTTCCATAAAAATAGCAGATACCGGATGCAATCACTCCCACCTTGCTATCCGTATACTCTGCCCGGTTAAAAGGAGATTTCTCACTATATTCTGCCAGCTTTTCCATTCTGTCTTCCAGATTCACACGGAGTTTTCTGGCAATAGCCGGCAGACACACATACTTGGCGGGATTTTTCACCCACTCTTTCAACGGCACCTGTTCCCTCTCACCCAATTCCACAATAGACTTTGAATGACATACCCTGGTGGTCATGCGGAGAAGCACCGGAGTATCGTAAGACTCGCTGAGTGTATAAGCAGCTTTCACCATATCCAGACATTCCTGGGAATCGGAAGGCTCCAGCATAGCCAGCTTAGCGGTTTTGGCGTAATTACGATTATCCTGTTCATTTTGAGATGAATACATACCCGGTTCATCGGCTGTGACAATCACATTCCCTGCATTCACACCCATATAAGACCAGGTGAAAAGCGGGTCAGCAGCCACATTCAATCCCACATGTTTCATAGACACCATGCTGCGGGCCCCTGCAATTGCCGCACCAATAGCCGATTCCATGGCCACCTTCTCATTAGGCCCCCACTCTGTCTCAATTTCATCATAACCGGACAGATTTTCCAGAATCTCTGTGCTGGGCGTTCCCGGATATGCAGATGCGTGGCGGACTCCCGCCTCATAGGCGCCTCTAGCCACAGCTTCATCGCCAGTCATCAATTGTTTCATGTCATTGCTCCTCCTTACTCCAATATGTTATTATTATATAGTTATCTAATTATGCCTGTCAATATTTGTTGAAATTTAATAAAGCTATCACGTCAAAACAAAACTTTTTTGACGCCATAGCCTTATCTTTCCATTAATTATTCATAGAGCAGACCTTCCTGCTTTGCTTTATCCAAATTTTCACTGTCCACCCAGGTATACTCTACTTTTATATCCTTCTTTAGCTGGCCTGTATAATCTGGAGAAGCGGCAATAACCGCAGACTGTATGGTCTGACAGGCCATAAGGGGTATGTTCTGGACCACAGTTCCCAGTTCTTTCCCTTCCCGGACTGCATCTATCTGCATCTTTCCCGCATCAAATCCCACAAAGGCAATCTCTTTGTCCGGATAATCTTTCATCACCGTCAGAACCTTTTCTGCCAAGGCCTGGCTGGTACAGAAGATTCCCTTGGTTCTTTTTTTCTCCAGAACACTCCGGATGGTATCTTCTATGTTTTCCTCCTGATCCTGCGCATACTCTGCCACTTTCACATTTTTATGATTCCTGCTGATTTCCTCCTTAAAACCTTTCACCCGGCTCCTGCCAGCTTGATCATAATCCCCATGATGAAATATGACTGTCTTTCCCTTTTCACCTATAGCCCAGCTGAGCTGCCTTGCCGCCTCTGCCCCTGCCAGACAGTTGTTGGTGGCACATAGAACCGTACTCATATCGTGTTTGACTTTAGAGTGAAACAATACCACAGGAATTCCATTATCCTGGGCAGTCTCCATCTGAGCCTGGCAGGAATTCATATCAATAGCCGCCAGACAAAGTACAGAAGGATTCTCCGCCAGAACTGCATCAATGGTATTAATCTGGTCATCTATTTTCGTATCCGAATCCGGCCCTTCAAAGGTCATCTGGACAGCGTCTTCCCCTTCCAGACCGTAAAAACTGTTGATATAGTTCACAGCTTCTTTCATATATTTCTTCATCTGTTTCCAATAATTACCCTCTGTAGACCTGGCCACCACTGCGATGCGGATTCCCTTCTCTATATCCACACCAGCCTCAAATGAAAGCGGAAGCTTCGTCTTCCCATTCTCATCTTCTGATATAACCGTTCCATTACTCTGAGAAACCGTTTCCTGTGTCTGATTTAGTTCCATCTGTGCAGACGAAGCCTTTACCACATCCACTGGCGTACTCCCGCTGCATCCCGTCAAAGAACCCAGGATCATCACAAGACCCAAAAATACTGTTAATATCCTTTTCATCCCATTCCCCTTTTTTCTATCAGCCGCCACTGTATAAACACTGCCATACACAAAAATTTATGGCACTTTCAATTATACATATTTTTCACTGATAGTCTATAGGATTTATTTTTTTTCACAGTATTTTCATGATCTAATTACAAATGATTAAAATGTCAAAAATCTATTTTCATCGGTGAAATAATCAATCCCAGATATCCCATTCCTTTCCGATTCCGTAAATCAGAGACAGGGCAACCGGCCCCAGAATAAAGCCAGACACTCCAAATACAAAAAAACCCAGATAAATAGCCGCCATAATCACAACCGGATAGACCCCAAGCTTGTCCCCTAAAAGTCTGGGCTCCATAAATTCCCTCACCAGGGTAGTCACCACCTCAATAGACAGGCACCATACAGCCAGACCAGTCTGCCCCCTGAGAAAAAAAATCAGCATAGACGGATATAGAAAAAGTCCTGTGCCGATAATGGGAAGAGCATCCAGAATCCCTAGCCCGATACCAAATAGGAGATAATAGGGACTCTTCATCAGCCATAATATAAACGTACTGATAAATGCAATCATTACCATAATCAACAGCTGGGCCTTCAGATACGTAACACAAGTTCTCTTGAGAAATTTAAGAACCCGCCTCCACGGCTGGTAAAAACGGTATGTGCGCAGGGCACGCCGGATATCCTCCAGGTCATGCAGAAACAGTACCCCTGAGATAAAGGCAATAATAATTCCGCTGACTGCCGCAATGAGCCCTTTTAGATAATCAGCCGCCTGAAAAATCGTACTGGGACTTAACTCCTGGATAAAATTTTTCTGCATTTTATCTATATTGGAGAGAATGAATCTGCGGCTCTCCACCTGGGAAATCCCCAGCGTATTCTCAATGGAACAACAGCACTGGTCCACAAATGAGTAAAACTTATCCTGCAATTGTGCAAAATTCATCAGCCAAGCTTTCATCTGACCGATTAAAGTATCCACCCCCATCCATAGGAGAATCCCCACAGCAGCTAACAAAAGGAGCATAAGAAAGCCCCCAGCTGTGCTTTTTTTTACACGAATTTTCTTTTCAATTTTGACTGAAACCGGATACAGCCACACAGCCAGACCCCATCCAATTAAAAAAGGAACCGCGGCCGGCAGTACATATCGAAACCCTAGATAAACTCCTGCCACAATTCCTGCTATATAAATTCTCCTTTTCCACTCCCAGTCCACAAGATCACCATACCTTTCTTTCTCTCAGTATGGTAATTTCCCCTGAATTTTATACATTCCATCCGGCAAAAGCATCCCCCTGGGGCCGTATCTCCCAATGCATCTCCTTTTTTGTTACCGGGTGAAACAGCCGCAGACGGTATGCACACAGCCCCAGATCTCCTTTTCTGTAATTATCCTTTCTTCCATATTTGGAATCTCCCGCCAGCGGCCATCCCCTGTGGCTTAACTGTACTCTGATCTGGTGATATCTTCCTGTAGAGAGATGGATTTCCAGAAGACTTCTATTGTCACGCTGCCCCAATACCTGATAATGAAGACAGGCTCTTTTTGCTCCTTTCACACTGGAACACATCACTTTTCCCATACGCAGTTTACTATCCTTTACCAGCCAGTCTTCCAGATCATTTTCCAAAGGTTCCACCTTTCCCTCAGCCACTGCCAGATAGACTTTCTCCATTTTTTTATTCCGCACCTGTCCTTCCAAATCCCCGGTTATTTTTCGATTTTTGGCCAATACCATCAATCCCTCAGCCGGCTGGTCCAGCCTCTGCACAATGCCCACAAAAGGCTGTATATGTGGATTTCCCCTGTGGAGATAATTCATGCAGGCAAATTCTATATCCATGGCCCCGGTTCCGGCACTCTGAACAGGAAAACCCGGTGGTTTGTAACACACAATCAGATGTTTGTCCTCATATAAAATACATTCCCTGAAATCTCTCATAAATCTACATTCCTTTCCCTTGACAAACTCCCACATTCGTCCCATACTTATCACAAGTACCTTTCATATTTTACAATATTTGGAGGAAAATATCCTAATGATTATGTATCTGTTATTACTGCTGGGATTTATTCTGCTGATAAAAGGCGCCGATTTATTCGTAGATGGAAGTTCCTCCATCGCCCGTCTGCTGCATATTCCCAGTATCATTATCGGGCTGACTGTGGTTGCCTTCGGCACCAGTATGCCAGAAGCGTCTGTAAGTATCACCGCTGCCCTGGCCGGGAAAAACGACCTCTCCCTGAGCAACGTAATCGGTTCCAATCTTTTTAACCTGTTGGTGGTAGTAGGCGTCAGCGCAGCCATAAAACCCATGAAAGTACAAACTTCTGTATTAAAAAAGGACCTTCCTCTTTCCATTGTGGTGACGGTCCTGCTGCTGGTGATGAGCATTCCATCCCCGTACCATGGGGAAAAGGTTTCTATTCTATCACGAGTGGAGGGCTGTATTCTTCTTGCTGTTTTCATTGCATATCTGGCAGTGACAGTCAGGCAGGCCCTGAAAGCCCGGCAGGATTATGCAGATAGTGAATCTTCCGGAGAAAATACAGAAATTTCTATTCCTGTGACCATCCTGTATGTAATTTTAGGAATTGTGGGAATTATATGGGGCGGTGACCTGGTGGTAGACAGTGCATCTGCTATTGCACTCACCTTTGGATGGAGTGAAACTTTTATCGGATTGACAATTGTCGCCCTGGGAACTTCCCTTCCCGAACTGGTCACATCCGTGGTAGCCGCGGGAAAAGGGGAAAGCGACCTTGCATTGGGAAATGCAGTGGGCTCCAACCTGTTTAATATACTTTTAGTCCTGGGTGCTTCCACAGCCGTACACCCCATCACCGTCAATCCGTTTACTATCTATGACACCATATTCCTGGCTATCGCCAGCATTATTGTCTATCTATTTGCAATACAGAAAAAGGATCTGAACAGAAAAGAAGGACTGATGATGATACCTCTGTATATCATTTTCTTTATTTATATCGTAGTGCGAAGCTGAAGGACAACAAGAAAGAATCCTACTGCTCAGGATTCTCCGCCTGCGGCGGGCCGTCACGGACGGCATATTCCACACCGCCGCAGTGCGATCCCCCGGAGGGTTTTTATCGTATAGGAGACGAAGTTTCTTATATGATAAAAAACAAAGCGGTCATCATTCTCTTTCTTCTAAAATGATGACCGCTTCATAATTCTTCAATATTCATTTTTATCCTTTCAATTCGATGCTATTAATCATTGTCTTCTGACTATTTTCTCTTCTTCCTGCTTATAGATACCAGAAAGCATACTCCCTGCTTCCCTCTCCTCTTAGAAAGCTTCATATAATCTATATTCCAAATGCAAAGCCGCAATCCATATTATTCATTACCAAAATTCACGCCATACTGCAAAATAATATGAATTCCAAAGTGCTGACCACACCTTTTCCATTTATATTTCTTTACATATAATTGGAAATCTTTGTACAAGGTTTGTGGTATATATTCCAATATAAGTGTAAGCCTTTTTATATTGCCGGAAACATATCTTCTTCAAACTTCTCTCTGGCGTCTGTCGCCTTTACCGTTCCGGTGCTTTCTACAGGAATGCTTACCCTACCACTCTTATATTGAAAACATCTTATCCTCTGTTCCCAATGGACCAATCCTCCTTTCGTTTGGTTTATGTATCTTGTTGATAGTGATATAATACCATCCGCTTCTATATTTGTCAACACTTTTTTCGATATTTTTTTTAGTTTTTTATTTATAATTTCTTTAATATTTTTTTAGCTGTTAATTGTGTATATTTTTATATTTTTTTAGTTAATTTATACTTTTCAGTCATTGAATACAGCCGGAAAACAGTATAATGTTTTCCGGCTGTATTCCTTCTCTCTATCTTCTATTATAATTAATCAGGCATCCTTTCAGAATAATCTCTCTCTCATCATCTGTCAGCTCGCCCATAGCTGCTGTGAATGATTCCATCTTATCAGATACACGGTATACTCGAATTTCATCCGATTTTTCTTTCACAGCTTGTCTAATATCCGGCAGGAACAGATAATCACCATTTTTAAATGGCAGTTCCCCTTCCGGTATCAATAAGGGCAGCATACCCCAGTTGATTAGATTGGAACGATAACGCTTTGTGGCATACTCACGGGCAATATTGGCCCATCCGCCCAAGACTTTCTGACAGGATGCCGCCTGCTCCCTGGCAGATCCGTCACCTGGTTTTTCCGCGAAAATTGTACTTCCAATGCCCAGACTTTTGGCGTCTGCCTCTTTTACCTGGGGGTAATTTTTCTTCACCGTCTCCAGCACTGTATCCAATTCTTTCAGAACCTTCACAGGATTCTCTCCTTCCCGGATGGCATCCTCTGCTTTCTGTACTTCTTTCGCCCTTCCCACATAGGCAGGGTCTTTTCTGGACAAAGTGAATTCAGCCAGTCCCAGAGGATTGGAACGATAGGAGGATGTCTCCCCGGAGGGAATCAGTTCATCTGTTGTGGTTACCGGGTCATGGATCTCTGAAACCACTTTCAGAATCAAATGTTCTGGCAGAGACGGCATGGAAGGCCAGTCTTTGATATTTGGCCCAAACTGAATCTCACAATCAGCATCTGCAGTTCCTTTGCTGTCAAACACCCTATTTTCATAGATAGTCTTATCAAAGAAGTATTTAGGCTTCCGGTAACTACCGCTAAATTCTGTGGCAGGTGTTAGATATCCTTTATTTGCCGCTGTGGCAGCTATGGAACGGGCATCCATCAATGCCACAGAAGAAATCTGTCCATTCTGAATTTTGGAGCCTTCCCGATTGGGGAAATTCCTGGTAGAGTGGCGGATACTCAGAGCGCCGTTTGCCGGTGTATCCCCTGCTCCAAAGCACGGTCCGCAGAATGCAGTCTTTACAACAGCTCCTGTGCGGAGCAGATCTGCCAAAACTCCATTTTTCGCCAGCTCCATATAAATAGGTGTACTGGCTGGATACACGCTGAGTGTAAAGCGGTCTGATCCAATACTTGTCCCCTGGAGAATATCTGCCGCGTCACAGATATTTTCAAAGCCCCCTCCTGCGCAGCCGGCAATGATTCCCTGCTCTACATAAAGACGTCCATTTACAACTTTATCCTGCAGACTGAACTCTACCTGTCCGTCCAGACTCACCTGTGCCCGCTTTTCCACATCGGCCAGCACATCTTTCAAATTGGCATTTACCTCATCAATGGTATACGTATTGCTGGGATGGAAGGGCATAGCAATCATGGGACGGATTTCACCCAGGTCAATCTCTATCATTCCGTCATAATAAGCTGTTTTTCCTGGATTCAGCTCCTTATATTCTTCCGGCCTTCCGTGGATCTCATAATATTCCCGGATGGTTTCATCTGTCCTCCAGATAGAAGACAGACAGGTGGTTTCCGTTGTCATAACATCAACCCCGATGCGGAAATCAGCAGACAGATTTGTCACCCCAGGGCCTACGAACTCCATAACTTTATTTTTCACATACCCTTTATCAAATACTTCTCCAATAATAGCCAGTGCCACATCCTGCGGGCCTACACCAGGTACAGGCTTGCCCTTTAAATATACACCCACTACCTGCGGCATCTGGATATCATATGTCTGTTCCAAGAGCTGTTTCACCAGTTCCGGGCCGCCCTCACCCATAGCCATTGTTCCGAGAGCCCCATAGCGGGTATGGCTGTCCGACCCCAGAATCATTTTGCCGCCGCCTGCCAGCATTTCCCGTGCATACTGATGGATGACTGCCTGATGAGGAGGCACATAGACACCGCCATATTTCTTTGCACAGGTCAGACCAAATACATGGTCGTCCTCATTGATGGTCCCTCCCACTGCGCAGAGGGAATTGTGGCAGTTTGTAAGCACATAAGGCACCGGAAACTTCTCAAGTCCAGAAGCCCTGGCAGTCTGTATAATCCCCACAAAGGTGATATCATGAGAAGTAAGCTTATCAAATTTAATCTGCAGATTTTCCATAGAATCAGACGTATTGTGTTCCTTCAAGATTCCATAGGCAATGGTATTTGCTGCCGCTTCCTCCTGAGTGATACTAACCCCTGCAGGGTCCTCCACAATCTCCCTGCCATCCACCAAATAGACACCTTTCTCATACAATTTCATAATAATATCCTCCTTTATATGTTTTCATATCTATATCTTTCCAGAAAACGGGCATCCTCCCTCTCCAGGCCATGTTCCCCGGCCAGTGATTCCAAATGATGCCTGAATTCATGGATAACCGTATGTCTGACTTTTTTTCTCAGTTCACTTTTCTCCAAATCTCCGTGCAGTCTTTCGAAAGAACCATAATAGATATAGATAAACCGTCCCAGCGTAGGACTTCTCCGATATTCTCCCATCACCCATAAACGTCTCCACGGTTCACTGGCAGGATGAAGTTTTGCTTCTGGTCTGAGCAGAATCCCGCCATTTAGCTCATGATAAAACTCCCGTGGAATCTCGTCGGCAATCTCGTCTAACATTTCCAGAAATTCATCTTGTGACAGCATAAAACCTCCGTCTTCCCGATCTAATCATCCAGAGAAATTTTAGAAAAAGCATCTGCAAATGGCGTATTCACCGACTCACTTTTCTGCCTTCTCAGATATTTCTGCACATCCCTTTTGGAAACGCCGGCTCCTTCTCTTTCCCTGCGCGCTTTGAAAGCTGATAATTTTTCTTTATGTCCACAGACGCATACAAACATTTCATCTTCGCCCTTTTTGATTAATTCCATCTTTTTATGACAGTTTGGACAGCGGGCATTGGACATTCTTGCCACAGTCTCCCTGTGTCCGCATGTACGGTCCTGACATACAAGAAGGCGGGCATTTTTTCCATTGACCGCCAGCATTCTCTTACCGCAGACTGGACATTTTGTATTTGTCAGATTATCGTGACGGAAATTCCCCTCTCCCGTACGGATCTGCCCGATCAACTCACGGGTATAATCCCGGATATTTTCCATAAATGCATCTTTTTTCATTTTTCCCCTGGAAATATTACCCAGACGCATTTCCCAATCTGCTGTTAATTCCGGTTTTTTCAAATCTTCCGGGACTAATTCCAGAAGCTGTTTCGCTTTTGAAGTAAGATGAATCTCCTGGCCTCTCTTTTCCATCATAAACGAATGAAACAATTTTTCTATAATATCAGCGCGGGTGGCAACTGTCCCCAATCCGCCTGTCTCTCCCAAGGTCTTTCTCACTTTTGCATCTTGGGATTCCATATATTTTATGGGGTTTTCCATAGCTGAAAGCAGCGCAGCCTCGTTGAAATAAGCCGGCGGTTTTGTCTTTCCTGTAGTGATTTTCACAGCTTCCGCTTTTAAAACTTCATTTTTTTCTAAAGAAGGGAGTACCTGGTCCTTTAACTGATCAGACCTTTCATCATCTTCTTCGTCGTCCCAGTCTTCCGATTGATTTTCATATACAGCCTTCCATCCCTGGGAAATCACCATCTTTCCCCTGGCTGCAAATGTATCATTTCCGCATTTTGCTGTAAGAGTACTCTGTTCATAGACAAAGGGAGGATATAAAACACTGAGGAATCTTCTAACCACCAGGTCATATATTTTTCGTTCTTCTGTTGTCATATGCTCCAATTGTACAAATTGCTCCGTGGGAATAATGGCGTGATGGTCACTTACTTTACTGTCATCTACAAAGGAAGCGTTTGTTTTCAAAGCTTTTGTGAATAAAGGCCCCGCTAATTTTCTGTAAGGACCAATACTAATGGCTTTCAGCCGTTCACTCAGTGTCCCTGCTACATCCTTTCCAATATAACGGGAATCCGTCCTGGGATAAGTGAGAACTTTGTGATTCTCATACAGACGCTGCATAATATTCAGGGTTTGCTTCGCAGAGTAACCAAATTTTTTATTGGCATCCCTTTGAAGCTCCGTCAGGTCATAAAGTCCTGGAGCATAAGCCTTTTTTGATTTCTTTTCAGCAGAAATAATTTTCAGGCTTTTCCCTGACACCTCTCCCTGCACTTCCTGTGCCTTCTCTTTGGAAAATGTCCGGCTGCTCCTGCTTTTCTCATCCTGCCAGGTCCACTGGATGCCTCCCGCTTTAACAGAGACACCATAGTATTCCTGAGGCTTGAATTTTCGAATTTCTTCTTCCCTTCTTGCAATCATAGCCAATGTGGGAGTCTGTACTCTTCCGCAGGAAAGCTGTGCATTATACTTACATGTGAGAGCACGGGTGGCATTAATTCCTACCAGCCAGTCAGCCTGTGCCCGGCAGACAGCTGCAGCATATAGATTCTGATACTCTTTCCCTTCTTTCAGATGGGCAAATCCCTCCCTTATGGCCTTATCTGTGACCGAGGAAATCCATAGCCGCTTTACTGGTTTATGACAGCCGGATTTTTCTAAAATCCAGCGTGCCACCAGCTCCCCCTCTCTCCCCGCATCTGTTGCAATGATAACTTCTCCTATATCCTTTCGAAAAAGCTGGGATTTCACTGCCTGATACTGCTTGGCTGACTGTTTAATCACAACCAGTTCCATTTTTTTTGGGATCATGGGCAAATCTTCCATTTTCCATTCATGATACCTTTTAGAGTACACTTCAGGGTCCGCCAAGGTCACCAAATGTCCCAGCGCCCAAGTTACCACATATTCATTTCCCTCTATATAGCTGTTGGATTTCCTGTTACATTTCAGCACCCGGGCAATATCACGGGCAACAGAAGGTTTTTCCGCTAATACCAGCCGTTTCATTTATCATCCTCCCATACCATCTAATAAAATAGCTCTGACCGGAGAGCCATCCAAGCCACTCATTTTCAATGGCTGAGCCGCAAGAAAATAATTGCCGCTTTTCACTTTTTCAAGATTAATAGATTCCAGGATAACCACATTAGAACTGAGAAGCTCATAGTGCACTCCCCACTCATCATCAGGATAACCGATACTCATTCCCTCCACGCCCAGACAATACAGTCCGCAGCGCACTGCAGCCCTGGCACATTCTCTGGAAATGATTGTCTCTTTTCCCTTAATCAGAAGCCTCTTCGTTCCATCCTGCAAAAATTCTTCCACCTGTTTTGCAGAGATTTTTTCTTTTCCCTGCACTACTTTACAAGGACCGACACAGCGGTACAAATCCAGTTCTGACACATCCCGTCCATTTTTATTAAAATGCCTTGGTGCATCTAAATGAGTGCTGCTGTGGCTTCCCATGGTAAGTCTTGATAATTGACAGGAATCCGGATATGGTTTGTTTTTGGATAATAATGTTTCTACAGACGGTGCAGGGTCACCTGGATAAACTGGAGCAGAAAAAAGTTCTTTGGAAATATCGTATATTTTCATAATTCTTCATCCCTCTCCTAGAGCATGAATGATTTTTTAATATGCTCTAAACTATGAAAGTACGTTAGAGTGTATCTGAATAATTCTGAATTTAACTTAATCATACTCTTATGCATTCTAAAATACAAGTTCTAATATTATTCTTTCTCCAATTTCAAATAACGATACAATATATCAATAAATTCACCATTTGTTGGTTTCTGTGTTAATTCGTAACCTGCAATTTCGCATAACAGTCTGCGGTTTCCTTTGTACCAGCAATTGCTGACAGCTGTTCGGATACATGCTTCTACACCATTTTGTGTTGTCCCATATTTTTCCGCAATTTTAGTATAGAGAACTTTGTAAACAAACAACAAATAGTCTTCATTTTCCATACAGAGTTCCAATCCAAATCTGACATAATGAAAACCCTTTAATGTAGAACGTATTCCTAAAGATGACATAAGTGTTGTGATATTCATAAATATCCTCCTAAAATTTTATTACTATTTTCGAAACCACATTTCTATAACACTTGTGATATCTTGATATAGTTATTAAAGTTATCGTAACAATAGGAGGATCTATTCTATTATCTTTTTTTACACAAAAAAAGATTGAAACCCATTAGCTGTCAGCCTCTGCATTTCAACCCTTTTACAATTATGAAGCATCGGGGATTCGAACCCCGGACAACTTGATTAAAAGTCAAGTGCTCTA
>CAJURF010000037.1 GCA_910588825.1 uncultured Lachnospiraceae bacterium | reverse complement strand
TAAAAAACACATAAAACACAATTTCATAAAATTCTATCTCAAAAAATATTCCTAGAAATTTTTTCAGACTTATTTTAGATTTGCACATAAAATAGCCAGTAATCAGCACAAACACATTGATACCCGTTTTTCCTCCCCACCCAAAGATAAGCGCAAATACTGAATTCCATTGCAATACATTTGACTGTGTTATCTTTTCTGTTATACCAGAATTGACCACATAATGGTGTGCGATGATACATAGCATTGTAAGAATACGAAGCAACTCAAAATTAGAGCTTCTTTTCTGTCTGTTATCTTCTCCGCACAGTGCTGGACTATCCTTTTCCATTTATAATCCTCCAGAAATTCAAATTTTACATCTCAATATAATCTCACATATTCTATCCACATCTTCTATCTCCAAATCCGCATACATCGGCAACGTCAGTATACGCTTACTGATTCGGAGCGCTACAGGAGTCTTATCCACATCAAACCGACCGTGGAAGCAGTCAAATGTATTCGTCAACGGATAGAAATATTTTCTCGTGAAAATACGATTTTCTGCTAATTTTCCCATCACTTCATTCCTGCTACTTCCAAATATTTTCTCGTCAAAGACAACCGGAAAATATCCATAGTTAGGTCTTACACCCTCTTGTATTATATTGAGCTGAATACCTTCAATACCTTCAAGATGCATCCGATATCTTTGTGCTACATTTTCTCTCTTTTCAATCTCATTGTCTATATTTTTTAAGTTACAAAGCCCCATTGCAGCACAAAACTCATTCATTTTAGCATTTGCTCCTACTCCATCCACTGTCTCCGGGTCACGGATTCCAAAATTTTTCAAGCGGTACAACTTTGTCCCAAAATCCTGGTCCTTATAAGCTGCGGCTCCCCCTTCGATCGTATTAAATACTTTCGTAGCATGGAAACTGAAACAGGAAACATCCCCAAAAGAGCCAACCCCTTTGCCTTGGTATATTTCTCCGAAAGCATGAGCCGCATCATATATGACTTTTAATCCGTATTTTTTTGCTATATGTCTAATTCCTTCGATATTGCATATATTCCCATATACGTGTACAGGAACAATGGCAACTGTCTTATCAGTAATAAGCGCTTCTATTTTTTGTACATCCATCGTAAATGCCAGTGGGTCAATATCACAAAAAACTGGAGTAAGCCTGTTGCGAACAATAGCGTGAGTAGTTGAGGCAAAGGTAAACGGCGTTGTGATCACTTCACCGCTATTAAACCCAAACGCCTGAAGTGATAATTCAAGTGCCATATGTCCATTGGTGAACAGCTCAATATACGGAACATTTAAATATGACATTAGCTGTCCCTGAAGTTCCTGATGCTTAAATCCCATATTTGTCAGCCAATGACTGTCCCATATATCTTGAATTTCAGCTATGTATCCCTCTAAACTTGGCATAGATGAACGAGTAACAAAGATGTCTTTTTTCATAATAAATTTCCTCATATACTAATTTTTACTTTTTTAGTCAATCGGATAATTCAGGTAGTATCCTGTATTGTCTGTCTTGGTTTTACTCTAAAAACAGCCAAAAAGGTTACTTAAATATTGAGCCACCTTCTTTTTTATGGTTCACTAAGCAATACAAACGATATATTTGTATACAATAAGCTTTAATGTATAATTTTATTCTTTGATCTATTTTCATCTCCTTTCTTATTTTCTTATATTTAGGCAAAAAATTCTTTTTAAAATCTCCTTTTTCTATGTTCAACCGAAACTCTATTTTTAATATTTCTTCTTCTATTAGCCCATTATATTGGTATTTCGAATATCGATTAAATTCCTTAAGCATATGAAGTTTTTCTGATTCTTTTCTTATTTGAAAATTAATACTCCTAATTCTATTTGAATAAGAATTTGGAACCAATAGTCTATACACGGACATAGTATCATTAGAGTAATAAATCTTCCCTTCCATTGCCATATAAAGAGCTAATGGATAATCTCCAAAAGATTTTGGAATTGTAAAAAATTCCGGAAGTTCTTTTCCAAATATCGATTTTCTACATACTATGGATGAAGTATGGAAAGGAACGTTGGCATCCCATTTTAAAATATGTTCAATTGTAATATTTTGGACATCAAAATCCAGTTTGTTTATTTTTTGGTTTATACTATTTGTCTCCTGATTCCAAATTGATGTATTATGTACACACGCAGAATAATTTTTATGTTGATTCAAAAAATCTACTTGCCTCTGCAGTTTCATTTTATCACACCAAAAATCATCACCCTCACAAAAAGCCAAATATGTTCCTTTCGATACAGGAATAATATAATCTTTTAAGATATTTTTACCTTTACTGTATTGATTAACTGTTTGATAAACAGGTTTTACAATGTCAGGATATTTTTCTTGAAACTCTTTTAATATTTCCGTTGTTCCATCCGTAGATGCATCGTCATGAACTATGATCTCATATTTAAATTCTACCTGTTGGTTTAAAAAGCTTTTAAGTGTTTGTCCAATATAGCTTTTTTGATTAAATGTCATACAGCATATAGATACAACAATTTCATTATTCATTATGTGCCTCTTACTAAATCCAAACAATTGATAGTGGTCTCCTGAGTTTTTATAAATTGCCTCACCTCTCCAGTATTTTATCAATTGCTTTTACAAAATATCGCGCATTTTTTTCAGCATTAAAATTAAAGCTCCACATTCGATAAGCCAAATCACACATTTTTTTCTTTTTATCTATCGACATATTGTAAAACTTTTCTATTGCATCAGAAACTTCCTTTATAGTAGGATTACTATTAAGTAAAAATCCTGTTTTTTGATCTTTGATAAGTTCTGCCATTCCACCTACGTCTGTCCCAATTGCCGGTATTCCCATTGCGAATGCCTCTTGAACAGATACTGGAAGCCCTTCACTGGAAGATGTTGTAATAAAAAGATGAGGCATCAAATCTTGGTAAACCTTTTTTATATCTTTATTAGGAATATATCCCCAAAATTTCCACTGAATATTTGTTTTAGATAAAAACTTTTCCATTGACATTTTCTGCAATTTAGATGATTCTATACCATCTCCAATATGATGCCAATATACCTTAATATCTTCTGGCAAAGAACTTAGCGCCTCAATTATAAGATCTACCCTCTTTAATTCAATAAGATTAGAACAGCTGACCATGATTAATGTATCTGATATAGAGCTTCGTATTTGCCCCACACATGGAGTGCCTAAATAAGATACTTCACTTTTTTCTTCACTTCCCCATTCTCTGTTAAAATAATCTCTCCCTGCCTCAGACACAAAAAAAATATTGTCACAATGTTCTGCTTTATATTTTTGAAAAGGTTGCCAATATGTGTCTTGTCTTTCCAGATATAGATCATATCCGTGAAATCTTGTAATTACTTTCATATTACAAAATTTCTTTTTTATACGTAATGCAGCAACCAATTCCTCAGTACCCCAATATGTATAAATAAGATCAATTGGGGTATTTCTTATAATCTTCTCTATTTCCTTTTTTGCCACTCCTATTTTATAATTGTATGACAGGATACTTCTTATCCTACGAAAGAAAAGAACTTTTTTACAATTTTTTCTGGCTTTTATGATTTCCTTCCATACGTCTGCATTTAAAATCTGTAACATTACCATGAAACTATTTATTTTATAATCATATTGTTCTATCTGAATATCTTTTAAATCCGGTATTGAATATTTTATTAATCTGTCCGTTCCACAAGATAAAATACTTATTTCATAGGCGTTTTTTAACTCTGCAAATTCTTCACATATAAATCCTCTTTCATTTTCTCCAAAAGGAAAACCATGTGTAATTAAGAGCATCCTCTTTTTCATTTTATTCATCTTAATACATTCCGATCAGTTAAAAATTTTAATCCCTGCTTTCGTTTTCTCGAAAAATCATTTCTAAATGGTTTATGACCATTACGCTAAAGCTCTAATGCAGCGACTAGTTCCCTACATATGTATAAAAACAGAGATTGTTCCAGAATATAATTGCCATATTAAAAATTATTTTTTGAGAGCTAAATTCTATAATTTTAACAATATATCTTTATTTATATATATCATTAATACCATAACTACTTTATATCTATAAGCTTTTTCAAAAACCCTGTTACATTTTCTACTTCTTTTCTTGTTATATAAGGTCCTATTGGCAAACTTAATACTGTGTCGCATAGTTCCTCTGTCACAGGACACTCTGCTTTAGAACTATACGTACCACAAAAAACACTTTGCCTATGCATGGGTTTTGTATAATATATCATTGTCGGAATGTTTTCTTCCTTCAATTTCATTTGTACAAAGGGCCGATTTACCCTTTCTGGCAGTCGTATTGTATACTGAGCCCAACTGCTTTTAAAATTTTCTTTGACCACTGGCAAATAAAACTCATAGTCTTTCAACTCTTCCTTATACCAATCTGCCGCCTGATTCACGTTATCTAATTCATATTTTCTGAAAACTTCAAATTTAGGTAATAAGATGGCCGCCTGAAGAGTATCCAGCCTGCTATTCATACCAATTCTAACATTATCATATTTATCATTCTTATTTTTCCCATGTACGCTTAAGCTCCGCAACAAAATAGCCCATTCACTGTTATTTGTAAAAATTGCTCCACCATCTCCATAGCACCCAAGAGGTTTTGCCGGAAAAAAGCTAACCGTAGAAATATCACCAAAACTGCAGGCCCGACGCCCGTTAATCAAACCTCCAAAGCCCTGCGCTCCATCTTCCAAAAGAAACAGACCATATTTTTTACAAATAGGCTCAATACTAGTATAATCTGCCGGCTGACCAAATAGATCAACAGCCACTACAACTTTTGGCGTATATTTCCCCTCAGCCTTCACCTTTAATATTGCCAATTCTAACTTGGTAGGATCAATATTATAAGTCTCCCTATCTACATCAACATAAACTGGAGTTGCTCTCAAATAAGCCGGGGCTTCTCCACTTGAAAAAAAAGTAAAATCTGGTACAAAAACCGCGTCTCCTGGACCAATCCCCCATGCCATTAACGCAAGAATCAATGCGTCGGTACCATTACCGCAAGTTATACAATATTTTGTCCCAACATACTCTGCCAGTTGATTTTCCAGCGCTTCCACTTGTGAACCAGAAACAAAATGAGCTGTATTAATCACATTAGAAATAGACAGATCAATTTGAGGTTTTAGAATCTCATATTGTCTTTTTAAATCTCGAAATTCCATTTAAATCATTCACCTCTTTTATCAAATTCCTCTAGTTTTTAAATAATCAATCAACTCATTTGGCGAATCTATATATATATATGGGATTTTAACACTATCAAACTGTTTTCTTGTCCCTAATCCATATCCAACCATTACTGGCAAAACATTAGGCAATTGTCCCGTTTCTAGATCCATTATTGAATCCCCTATCATTTCAGATCTTTCTACCGGATAATTTAACTGAATCCATTGTTTTTTTGTTAAATCCTCTATTACAACTGTTGGTAGATCAATTCCTAGTTTTCTTAGCTGCCAATTTAAATTATCCAATCTTCTTCTTTTTGTAAGGATCATAGTATTATCACCCTCAAACAACATCCCAATCTGTGTCCCAGATAGATACAAGCCATCAAGTTTGAGAAATTCCCTATCTTCTAGTAACTCAGCCTTTTTAATAAAATAATCAGCAGGCAACACATACCCAAAAGATGCCGCCACTGCATCGTCTCTACAAAGGCATAACTTCTTACTTTTATATTGTTGCAGAGTGATATTTTTTGCACGGAGCAATTCGCAAAATACACTGTAATATCTCGGCCACAGATCAAGAATTGTCCCATCCAAATCAAGAAACCTCATTCTTCAAAAATCTCCTCATAATAACGGTACATTTTTATTTCTGAACTTTTGAATTTTCCATATTCAAAAACTATAGGTTCATCAAGCAATAACTGTACTACTAATTTAGGTATATCAAACCCTGATTGAACGGTTAACGGCAACCCTCCTGATGGATATCTCAAATTTATATCAATGAAATAAGGGATTCCATTTTCAACGATATATTGAAAATTAACACACCCTCTAAAAATCCAAGAACCTGCTATTTTCCTAATCCAAGGTTCAATGTTAAAACAATAATCATTTTGAGAGACCGTAACTGCCCCTCCTATTGTTTTTAATCGCTGTCTTTGATTAAAACCTACTAAATTTCCTTCCTTATCAAATAAGCAGTCTGCAGTGTATTCTTTTCCATGTATTAACTGAAAAAACACTCTATCAACACAAGTATCCAAATATGCTTTATGAATAGCTGAGTTTTCAATCAAAGTTACTCCTCTACTTCCACTCCCTTCCCTGCTTTTCATCAAGATAGGATAGTCTTTACTTAAGCCTTCTATAAGTTTTGGAACAGGAATACCTACTTGATGTAAGCTAAAATTTGCGGCCAATTTATCATTTAACGCCTCGAACGTCTCATAAGGCGAAACAACAAATTCCACTTTCGATAATTTACGTATTTCAAATTCATTCATCGCGATTACTTTTATCTCTTCGGAATGTGTAGGCAAATAAATATCAATCTTTTCAGATTCAAAGAGATCAATAAGCCGTTCAATAAACTTTTCTTCTTTTGCATTCGGCAGATACATCTGTTTATCAACAAAGAATTTACCTGTACAAATATCTGAACTATCTGCCCCATACAATATGACATTATCTAATTTTTTAAGTTTTCTAGCTAAATAAATGCCTGTGAGCCCGCCGTTACTTCCTATTAATATTTTATTTTTTTTATGTATCCCGTTTTTTTCAACCATACCGCTTTCCTTAATAGAAAACATCAGAATGCTCAAGTTACTTAAAAACTATATCGAGTGCATTATTCTTTTCAAATATCCCTATCATGTCTACGCTTGAAAATTCTTTTAGTGGAAATTTAACTGGCTGTCCAGTCTTCATGCTCTGATAAATGCCAAGAACCAATTCCAATGCATTTCGGCCGGCAACTGCATCTACATAAGGTTTCCGTTTATTTTGAATAGAATTTATAACGTCCGCATATATACTAGCATGACCATTGCCATATATATTACTTATATATTCTGATAATCCTCTATTTCCCTGATCATCTGTTGTTTCATCAGCAAAATCCCATACTTCCAAATTATTCGTTGATTTACCGCCAATCTTTACTGTACCATTTTCGCCAAACAAATAAAGAGTCTCCTCCAAATTCCTTGGATAGACATTTGTACTACCCTCAATTGTACCAATGGCCCCATTTTTAAATGTAACCGTCGCCACTCCAACATCTTCTGTTTCTAAATAGTAATGGTATTGTTGACGCATAATTCCATAAACGCTATCCACCTCATCTCCCATCATCCAACGAAGTAGATCAATTCCATGAATGCACTGATTCATTAAACATCCGCCATCCTCTGCCCATGTGCCACGCCAGGTTGACTGATTATAATAACTTTTATCCCGATTCCATCGGACATGAATACTTCCGTGGGATAACCTTCCAAAACGACCAGCTTCTAATGCCTTTCGTGTTTTTTGTACTGCAATATTAAACCGATTCTGATGACAAGCACATACTGCAACTCCTTTTTCCTCACTTAATTGAATAATTTGCTCTGCATCACTCATATTCATTGCCATTGGTTTTTCTATAATGACATTAATTACATGTTCAATACAGTATACTGCAATCTCTGCATGTGACCCACTAGGAGTTGCAATCGCTATTATATCAAGCTCTGGATGTTCTGATATCATCTTTATATAGTCATCATAGCAATCAATATTTTTGTTACTCTCAAATCCATTTCTTTTTAACAAACTCTGCGCATTTTGTAAAATTATATCACACACCGCAACAATTTCTAATTTATTATCGATAGCAGCTTTTATATGATTTGCTGCAATACGCCCACAACCAATCAGTCCATATTTCATGATATCCACCTATAAATCCACCATTGTCTATTCTACTTTGTTTTTAAAGTTTCTAAAATACTTATAATACCTAAAAGATTAAATAACTTACTATTATCAGCAATTCAAATTATTTACTATCCCCTGTGGTAATTATCGCTAATTTTATTTACAACACTTCAATGTTTTCTCTAGGCATAATATTTTTCATTACATTTTTTGTGTCAAAAATGGCTTTTGCATTAGTCTGTACCATTGCATAATCCACATTATGATGCGCAGTCGTAATTATAATCAGATCGTATTTCTTAACAATTTCTGGCGTCAATTCCTGAATACTTTTTCCACTTTCCCCATATGTCATTTTAAACTCAGCTACCCAAGGATCAAAATAATTAACCTCTGCTCCAGCCTTTTTTAGTTCTTTATATACTCGAATGGCCGGGCTCTCCCGGTAGTCATCGATATCATTTTTATATGAAATTCCTAACATCAATATCTTTGAACCATTCATCGCTTGTTTATTTCTATTCAAAATACGCATAGCACGCTCCACACAATATTTTGGCTGACTATCATTTATGGTCATACTATTTTCTATCAAAGTAGTATGAAATCCATACTCACGTGCTTTCCATGTCAAATAATAAGGATCAAGGGGAATGCAATGCCCCCCTAAACCTGGTCCTGGATAAAAAGGCTGAAATCCATAAGGCTTTGTTTTTGCTGCATCAATAACTTCCCATACAGAAATTCCCATTTCATGGCAAAGACGTCCAAGTTCATTAACAAGTCCAATATTGATATTTCTGTACATATTTTCTAGTATCTTTTCCATTTCTGCAACAGCTGGACTAGAAACTATATGAACTTGGCCATCTAATACAACAGAATACATTGCAGAAATCACTTCTGCCGCATCGCATCCTATGGCACCGACAACTTTAGGAGTATTTTTTGTATTATAAATCAGATTCCCTGGATCCACACGTTCCGGACTAAAACCTAAGTAAAAGTCTTTACCACATATCAAACCACTGCCTTTTTCCAATATCGGTTTTAATAATTCCTCTGTTGTCCCTGGGTAAGTAGTAGATTCTAATACCACTATTGTTCCAATCTGCAAATGCTTGGAAATTTCCACTGCTGAATTACGAACATAACTGATATCTGGTTCTTGATGTCTATCTAATGGTGTCGGTACACATATAGCAATAAAATCGACTTTTTCCACAAAATCATATTCTGTCGTAGCACTTAGCATTCCATTTTCAACAAGTTTTGCCAAATCCGAATCAACAACATCCCCAATATAATTATGCCCCGCATTTACCATTTCTACTTTCTTTTTTTGGATATCAAATCCAATTGTCTTAAAACCTGCCTTTGCTTTTTCAACTGCAAGAGGAAGTCCCACATAACCAAGCCCTACAACACCGGCAACAATGGTACGGTCTCTAATCTTCTTTAATAGCTCATTTTTCATATACAGTCATCCTCTCAATCTTACTTTCCATCAATTTCCACACCTTTTCCGCAATTTTAGGATATGCATATTGTTCGCTATAATTCTCATCGTATTTTATTGTTATATCTCCAGTATTTTTCCACTCCAAATATTTTTCAACTATATAATTCCTTAATAAAATATATGTTTCCTCATGGCGACACTGTTCGTAGCATACGCCTCCTAATTTCCCCATATCTCTACTTGGCAAACTATGGGGCTCATCTCCAGACATCATATAAATAATGGGTTTCTTTGCCATCACATATTCATACATTTTTCCAGTCCATTCACAATGTGATATCTTTGTATTCCATCCAGCAATAATCAATAACGCCGCATTTTGCTGCAGTGACAATGACTTACGCCTTTCAATAATACCAAAGTCCTGAACCAAATAGTCCAATTCAAATTTACGAGCAAATTTAAAAAACAAATCTCCTTGATATCCAGCATATTGAAATACAACATCCTTATCATCAATTAATTTATCATCAATTAATTCCTTAAACGCATGGAAAATCTCACTGAGATCATCCAACTCATAGAGTGTTCCCGTATAAACCACATAAAATTTCGATGGCGGTAAAGCTTCTAACGCTTCGTCCGGGTCATATCCGTTATTTATAGTTACAACTCTTTGGCTACTCGCCTGATATAGCGGAAGCCTGTCATTTACCCTAAGTAGATAATCCGCCCGAATACAATGCTTAACTACAAATTCCTTATGCCTTTTAAAACTTCCTTTATCGTCATAATCCGTTGCACACGGATCACGGAAATCCGCCAGCCAGCATATCTTTGGATATTTATTTTTTATTTTTTCTGCCGTCAAGTGAGTCCAAAATGGTCCAAATGAAGATATTATAATATCATACTCCTCTATATGCCTCTTTTTCAAAAATCCAAAAACACGTTTTGCAACTATAGTCTGCATATATTCCTCTATTTTTTTATCTACTTTATACAATTTTTCTCGAATTTTCTTTCTGAAGATCACATGCAAAGACATTCTCTCATCTTTTTTCCTATCTTCACTCGACTGTGTAATTGGAGTTTTTTCCTCATGAAATAAATTCTTAACTTTAAAATATATCCCTAACCGTTTTCCCCCTGGTATCATCAAATATTTGTCAAAATATACTAAATCCTTTTTTAACAATTCATCTATTCTTACATATGTTAAATTCGGACTCACTCCTTTATACCGTTTATTTATTGTCACAACAGAAATGGAGACATTATGATTTTTCTTTAAATATTTCGCTATTTTCGTCCATCTTATTGATGCAACAGCTTGAAAAGGAGCAATAAATTCACTAATAATCAAGATCTTCTTCATAAACAATCCCCACCCCAACAAATCAGACTTCGTATATATCCTCAAGTTCTTCCACTGTTTTTCGAATCGAATACCCTTTTTCATGAATTATATCTGAATACAATTTTCTGTCTTTATTCACATATCTAACTTTTAAAATTCTCTCCGCCCATTCCGACGCCTTCATTGTTAAAGAATACATTTCCGCTCTATCAGATATGAGTATCTGCAGGTCAATATTCTCAGAAAAGAAGCAGGGTAATCCCGATGCCTGCGCCTCAACTCCTACAAGTGGAAGCCCCTCATATAAAGAAGGCATCAAAAACACATCAAACGCACTGTAAAAATCCTCTGTATTTTTCTGGTTGCCGACAAAATGTATGGAAGAAAGCAAATTTCTTTCTTGGCAAATATTTTTAATCCTATCCTCATTTTCTCCAACTCCAACCAAAATCAGTTGTGCCGTCTCATCTACTTTCAATATTTCTATAAAAATGTCTATAATAAAAAAATGATTTTTCTGAAAAGAGAATCGCCCTACATGTCCAACTACAAAATTGTCATCTGAAATACCATACTTTTCGCGTATCTTGGCTCTTGCCTTTTCAGAATATCGAAATCTTTCATTATCAATTCCATTCATAATTATTTTTGTAGTTTTCTCATTTCTTTTTCCGAAAAGCCAATGCGAAGCTACCTTTGAACATGCAAGTCTTTTATCAACAATATAATTAACAAATAGCCTTGCAATTGCATTTTCAAAAAGATGATTTCCTGCTCCTATATGGCTATGAATAATTACCATTGCTTTTGTCTTTTTCACAAAAGGATATACATAAAAAACTTCTGATGTCGCGCCTGTTTGCAAATGTATGATATCATATTCATTTCCATATTTATTATAAAATCTGACCAAAGCTCGTATACATTTTAGTGGGTTCTTCTTATATTGGGGTATAAAGTAAAAAGAAACTTTTCCATCATAAAAATCCTCGATTTCCTTCTGATAAATGCATTCTTTATATCCATGAACCAGAAAATCATATTTGAATTTTTTTTTGTCAGAATTCATTACAGTATTATAGATAAACGTTTCCACGCCACCCATGATATTAGTCATGCCAATAATCAAAATTTTTTTCACTTTGATTGCCTTCCTGTCTTTACTCAATTTTTTTTAAAGCATTGTAAATATACTCATACTTTAATGGAAATTTTAACATTTTTTTCATAAACCCTATTTTCCAACACGATTTATAAAAATCTTTTCTTAATTCATTTAATCGGAAGATATACCAAAAAACACTCTTCGGATCTGCCAGCTTAGTTGTTTCTCCTTCATCGAAAAAGCGAAAATCTGCAAATAAGTTCATATCCAATTTATTTGGCTCAGTTCCTGTTTTCTTTAGCCCCATGAACAATTCATCTGCTGTAAATACAAATTCATTTAATTGATCGTCTTGCGATGCACAATTAATAAAATCTACTGCTCCTTTCTGAATTTCCTGTACTTTAATAAGTTCCTCCGTAGTCTTTCCATTCCGAATATATTCATATGGGTAACGATTTGCGATAACTCTATTATCTGTAATACTTCTGGAGTAATTTTTCACTGATCCGTCCTGCTCCAGAAATAGTGTTTCAAATAATCCCACGAAACAGCTTCTCTTGTCTTTCTCATTAGAATTACGGCTAAAGTCAAATAAGTATCCATTCAAATCTAAAGATGAATCTTTCTTTTGATTTCTGATATAATAAGGTGCCACCCCAATGTAATATCCTGATATTTGATTTTTTATCTGTAATTTATCCAACGTCTTTTTCAAATAACACTGCATTCCGCCAGACCATCCAATATCAACTATAGCAAATTTCCCCTCCAGTTGATTTTGTAATATATACTCTTTTAAAATTTCATATTCTTTTTTAGATGTTTTAATAATATCCGGAATAAGTTCATTATATAAACACAATAATTTTTGATCTCTTAATATTTCATTTCTACTAAAAATACAATTCTTTTCCAATCCGTAACTTCTAATTATTTTTTCGTATTTATTAATATCAAGCCCAACACCATCAAATATCGCCGTTAAAGGAATCATTTTAGACGGTGTTAACATATCTAAAAGAGTTGAAAAGGATGAATCCATCCACAGAATTGGAATCCGAAGGCTTCTCCGTGAAACTTCTAAATAATATGTCCGTACACCTGGATCCTGATTAACAATATCAAAAGCTTTTTTCATAACAAATCCATCACGAGACAGGAAATAAATCTTATGGATATCTTTTTCTTTAATTGAATTATATAGCCATTTCACATACCCCCATAAAAACATGCCAAATCTCTCATAGCCGAATCTATAATACTTATTTTCTAATGCTGGAACAGAATTATTCAAAAATGTATTTAAATAATTAATATGAATCCTTTTTTCATTTCCTTGTTTCCTAAACAAACGCTGCTCTACAAATTGTGGAATATGTATCGATTTAATCCCAAGACTTTTCGGAATTTTATAGTCCGCATACACAGAATCGCCAATATGAATCAATTCATCTGCGCGTATTTTCTGCTCCTTTAAAAGAATTTGAAATAATCCTCCTGATCTTTTGGTTTCACCATATTCACTTGAGACATATATTTTCTTATAACCTCTAATATTCAAAACAAATAAAACTTCTTTAAGAAAAGTTTGTGTCAAATACATATCAGATACAAAATAAATGTTTTTATTCATTTCCAAACATTTTTGATATACAGCGAATATATCCTTATTCACTGTTAATATTGACATTTCTGTTTCCATTTCTATTTTTATCAAATCATTTATTTGTTCTTTTGTAATATCAGAATATTGTTTATAAATATCATAGAGGGTTACTTCTTCTCGTTTTTTTAGTTTTCTCGCTTTTCTTTCAGCATCTATCCTCTTATCTTTAAAGCCAATATATTTATTGTTCAACTTCATTTCAATCAGCCGAAAAACATCTGTCGGATTCTGAACATTTCTTTTTAATATGGTGTCGAATAAGTCAAACGATACATTCAGATATGGTTGAACTTCATTGATGACCTGCGTCCTGGAAATTTTCCCACTGTTAGTTTTTTGTTTTAGACTCTTTTTTAAACTAAACATAAATACACACCTATCATCTAAACATATTTTCAATCAATCTTTCAAACTCTAAATTAAATTTCTCATTATTACTATTCATTCCTATTGATTTTTCCAAAACCAATTCTTCATATTTTGAAAGAATATACCCTAATTCACTAATATTCTCTACTACAATTATTGTACTTTGACTTTTAGAAATTTTTCTCACAAAATCCACCTGATGATTATTAATATGCTCGCCAAATTGTTTTTGACGCGGAACAACAACTGGAACTTTCCCCATCTGTAATGGAAGGATAAAACTTGAAGGACCGCCATGTGTTACAACAATCCTCGCATTCTCTATTTTTTTTATCATCTCATGATAAGGTAATATTTTATGCCAATCACAATACTGTGGCTTATAAGTACTGAAACCAGTCTGCATTATCACTTCATCTTCTATTATATTATCGCCTTTCAATTTATCAATATATTGTACAAGACGATTGAACTGCTGCTCATGTGTCCCCACTGTAACAAATATCATAGCCCTACTCCATACCCCTGTTAAAAAATACTTCCAAGATTTATGGCTTTTCCATAAACTTTCTTCATTTCTTCCCATTGAACTATAAACATATCAACTATAGGATATACCAATTTTCCTGTCACAGTAGGTTGGTCAACCCTGTCAAACACTTCGATATAAACCAGTTTAGTGCCATACAATTTGCCAAGATAGAAGAATGGAACAGCCACTGCTGCTCCTGACGAAATAATAATATTCGGTTTCTCCTCTCTGAGTATTTTCCAGGCTAAAAGAGTATTGATAATTAATGCCTTTAAACTACGATTTGTAGGATAATAGCAAAAATAAGTCTTCTCTCTTTTCAATATACTGCGTGCATCTTCTTTATCAAATGTCACCCAAAACCGTTCTTTATTCTTCCAAAATGGTTTCAGCATATATAAATGTGTTAAATGCCCCCCTGATGATCCAACTAAACAAACTTTCATTAATTTATCCCCAAAATATACCTTTGATTATCTTCTCTAAATTGTGCAAAACATTCCCCGTGCAAGCATTGAGGAATGTACTCTCCTATGATTGAATCATGTACTCATCTTTTCTTCTAATTAACGCTACACCAATCCCCATCACAACAAAAATAATTGGCGTACAAATTATTTGTTGATAACAAAAGAAATTGTGTAAAAAGTACGAAACAATTGCTGTTGCACCGCCAACGAGGAATGGTTGACATTTCCTATTTTTTATAAATACGAGAAAAGCTGCCACAAAACTCCCCAAATATGTAATCAAGCCCAAAATCCCCATATCTACCAAACAATTCAACCATTCATTGTGTGCACACGCTAACACTGAATTTCCCCAAAATCCTTGTAGACTAGCAGTATCATATGCATAAGCCATCCTTGCATATGCATCAGGTCCGCATCCAAACACTTTTTCCTTAAATCCATAATCGCTATACATACGTGCCGTAAATTGCCATGTAAATCCACGATTATTGCCCCAATGTTGATCAAAGTTCAAATACCCAATACTATTTAAAAAAGTACCTGTCACTTTTCCTGTACTGACTAAATATATGCAAATAATTACCAAAATTGTAAAAACTGGTATCAAAGCGTAAAGAACATTTCGCACTATACAAAACTTCTCAATATGCATCTTTTCCTTTTTATCAGCAAAAACTATTCCAACATATACAGCCACAGCCACAATCAACAAAATTAACGTCACCGTACTCTGTGAACAAAATGTTGATAGCCCCTCCAATTTTATTGCTCGTCCTGAAAAAATGCCCTGCAACACCCCGACCATTTTAAAAGAGGCCAGACACATAACTACCAATTCCCAGAATCTCATAAAATACTCATTCGATTCAAAAGATAACCAAAGAAGCACAAGGAAACTCCCACCTAATGCCATAAAAGCACTGTCACTGTTTTGTGTCACCACAGACGCAAAAGCAATACATAAATATATGCCCCATAATGCAGACCATTTCAATTCCCGTCGATACCAATAACATGACATGCCAATTGGCAAAACAATGCATAGGTAACTGGAATACCATGTAGCCTGCCCCAAAGTTGATAAAAACAAAATCTTAATACTTTCATCCAATCCATCATACATTTTTAACGGGTCTACATTGAACCGATGCAAAATTCCCAGCAAAAATACAATCGCTGAAGGTACTGTAATAAACCACCAATAACTCCAATGCCACAAAAACCATCGCGACACAAAGAAATACAGCAACACAAACACTGTCTGTGTCATCACGCCCATAAACCATCCATCATATCCCCAGAAGGCAGTATCCTTATAATCAGACAACCAATATGAAATCCAACAGGCAATAACATATGCCAATATGAACCAATCTGCTAAAACCATTTCCCGGAAGATAGTTTTGATTAACAATACCTTCCTTTTTAAAAACAAATAACATAGACATGACAGCAACATAACTGGAATAAAAATCGTATACGCAGTTTTGAAAAAGTCATACTTTGCGTTTCCCATATTTGCATATCTATTTTGAAAATATAATGGGTAAAGTGCAAAAAGCGCAAAGACAAACACTGCCACTGCGCCTATCATAATTGTCTCCGGTAAAGTTTCCTGCACTTTATCCTTTTTAGGTTCGCTGATTCTATTTGTATGCGCCATTCTTTAGTCTCCTTTATCCAAACTCACATTTTTAAAAATATTATCAAATTAATTTTTGGCATTTCACACTTGTTAATCTTTTTTCAGACATTCTTAATATATTACAAGAAACTACAAAAAATCATCGTTCAAACCTTTAGTTTAAAGGCTTTTATCATGTATACCCCCTGATGTGAACCAAAGTCTTCATCAGCTATCTTGAGACCAGTTTCGTAAATTTTCATATCAAACATACAGGCGACAGACAGCCCTATCTCAGCAGTCATGGATTGGATGAGGTTAACTACAGCTCGAACATCCACCAGCTGTTTCCCCTCCCAATGTTTTGTAATATAACAGAATTGACTGTGTTCTACCTTACCAAGATGACAATGACACCATCCTGCAGGCGTCCTCTGCTTCAGAATGAATAAATGCAAATTGGATATTACTGTCAGTGTCTCGAGACCAATCTACTCTATATTGCCGTCTTATGGGAATACGTAAGTTTATCGTCAAGTATTTTCCTCACTGCTTTCTGAATGTCTGAGTAGATTTCTCAACAGGCCTGCGGCCGTCCCCTGTACTCCAGACACGCCCATCTTCAAGAGTTTTTTAGATTAAAAATTGCACTATTCCCCGACGTATGGTAGAGACTGCAACTCCGGTACGCTGGCTATAAGGCTGCTTATGGCACCATATCCGAACCTTAAGGCAAGCCCTGCAATGAAAAGGAATCGTTCCCGCTCATTCAGGATGGCATATATTATTATAGGTATCTGCATATATTTTGAGCTGATTCACAACAACAATTATCTTACCGGCCAACTTCATAATTTTAACCACATATGCCATTTTGAGATTGAGTGATAATTTATCTATAAGCCCTAACGATTGTATTATTCCCACAGTTGAACACATTACACCATATAAGGCTTTTATTATTAATATTCTATCACAGTCATATATTTTTATCAATCAATTTTTCTAAGCAGGTCTGACTCTTAAACTCCCCCTAAATTCTTATTGTGTTTCGCCTCTTTTTTCCAGTAAGGCCGCGGCCACCGCCCTATTCATGGGCCGGCTGTCCATCTGAGGGAGCTTTTTTGTCCGATGCTGCCTTTTTTCAAGAGGCACATCTGCAGATATACGGTACGGAAAGGAAAGTTCGTTTTCTTTCCAGAACACACCTGTGGGGCCAGAAACTGTACCAGCCACTGAAATTTGTCCTTGTTGAATATGAAAAGACACAGGCATCCTGGTCTGTACGGTTCTGTCCATGTGCGCAGAAGACATCATTACTGTTTATGCCCATAGATTCATGATCGAAGCCATGTTTCGTGAAATGAAACCGTGCTTCGGCGGGTTCTGTTACAGTTTCTGGTTAAAAGCAGTTCCGAAGCTTAACCGTTACCGCAGGAAATCCGCTGGAAATGATAAAAGATGGGCAAGAACGCACAAAAATTTTGAAAACTCTCAAAACAATGGAAGGCTATGTCTTGTTCAGCAGCATTGCCATAGAGATTACTCAGACGCTGTATTTAAAATATGAAGGAAAGAGCCAGGTATCTGCGCACGTCTTCCCTTCAGGTGATGTCAGAAGCCAGTATGATGGAATATCTCCGGAGGAATTTATTCCGTTTTATGGCACTTCAGGGGAAATTAACCACAACTAAAATAATTTCCAGCAGGCAGGTTCCCTTTGAAACTGAGGAAACCATCTTTCTTATTGGCTGAACAACCTTTTAACTGTCCAGAATGCATTCATCAACAGTTGAATTACGGACCATGTAAATTAATTGCAATCACATATTATATTACAATAAATATTCTATTATAATTGACATTTAATACGCTATAAATCTATTAGTTTCGTGTTAAAACATATACTTATGGTGAAACATGGATAATTTTTCCTTCCATTTTTATGAAAAATATGTCATAATATTCTAAAAAAGTGGAGGAGAAAAATATGTGTGATAATAGCACCGCTGCATTCCAATTGACCAGTAAAACAAAGGAAGTACTGTTAAAACTCAGCACCAGCCATTCGCTTCCGGTTCCCCTTGTGCTTCGTTCTAAAATTATACTCCTGGCTTCAGAAGGCAGAAGTAATCCGCAGATTAGTGCCGAAACCGGGATTGCCTATACCACTGTGAGCACATGGAGGACTCGTTTTTATAACAGTACAGAACTTATCAACCGTGCAGAACAATGTGCAGAGCCAGATGACACATCTTCGGAATTGGAAAATGTCATAATATCTGTTCTTTCCGATAAACAACGAGAAGTGGAACCTGTTTTCACCCAGAAGCAACTCCAGCTCATTAATGAACTGGCCAGCAAAAATCCAAAAGATTTCGGGTGGAGACTGCGCTGTTGGAATCCCCCTGTTCTTGCTGCAGAAGCGGCCCGGCAGGGGATTGTGAAATTCATTTCACCAGCCAGCTTTCAGCGTTTCCTGAAGCCTGCTGCCCACTGAAAAAGGGAGCTGCTACCCACGCAATTCTCCGAAAAACGGAAGTTCTTGGATATTCAAAGAAATTAAGAAGGCATGTGTATGACAGCATATACGTGCTTTCTTCATTTGCTATTGACACAATATCAACGAAAACTAATTTAGAAACGACAACAGCGCAGTGACCTGGAAGAATCTTACTCCTCCAGAACCTCCACCCTACACTTATGCGTCTTCCCCGCCTTATCATAACCAATCCCCACACCCAGAACTCTGCCTGCATATCTTCTCTTTTCCCCCAGTCTTTCCCGAAAACGCAGTGCGTACTGCTTTTCCCGAATCTGTTGGATTGCCTCTTCTGGGGTGTGGTCTACTTTCAATTCCAAAATAATGCAGTCCGCATCTCTATCTGTCTCGGGATAAAAAATGAAATCCACATATCCAATTCCCGCCCTGTCTTCCCGCTCCACCCGGTAATTGTCCCGTGCTGCCAGATAAACCAAGTTCACCACAGCGGTTAATTCCACCTCATGGTTATAGCTCAAAAGCGGTGTCTCTGTATTATGCGCCCGCTGTAGAATTTCTTCCATAATTTCTGTTCTTCCTGCCAATGTTGCATGCAGCATCCGCTGGGATTCCTTTGCCAGCCGGTAGACATATCCCAGCGAAGGTTCTCTTTGGAGCATATCAGAAAATTTTTCCATCAGCTCCCTGTTTGGTATGGATACAGTTCCATTTTCATAACTCAGAAAGCCATATACCACCATGGCCGAAAAGATCTCTTCTTTTGTCTCCAAGTTCTGCGAGACTGCCGCGTATTCTCTGATTTTTACCGGCACTGGATAGCCGGATATCATAAGCGCCAGGCTTTCCCGCACCGTATCCACATTTTGTTCCATGTAATAATAGATTTCATCGTATGGCCCGGAATTTGTCCAGTAGTTTCCCAGGTTATTGTTGGATAACGCCATCACCACAGACCGGGGATTGTATAATCTTTTTCCGGTTTTTACATGATATCCGTCATACCAGTTTTTCAGCCCTTCCCGCGTGACCTGGCCATGCAGTCCATTTTTCTGCTGATAACGGATAAACAGCTGGTCTGTTTCTTCTTCTGTAAATCCAAAATATTCGGCAAACCGTTCTTCTGTAACCATGGTAAATTCGCTGAACATATTCAGCTCTGAGCCGCTGGAATATTTTGCGATTGGCAAAATCCCTGTCATATAGGCCAGAAGCACATAAGGTCTGTCTTTTAGCAGATTTCTCAGAAACAGCAGATATTCCATTTTATCTTTTTGAGACGCAAAAGGCTGATGAAAAATAAAATCCCATTCGTCCAGAACAAAAATCACCTGAAACATATCTTCATCGTTGTAAATATTTAAGAGCGCCGCCGCCGCGGAATCCTCGCCGTCCGGCACTACATCGGGATAACTTGCTCTTAAATCTGCAATCAACTGTTGTTCAATGCTGCTGATATAATCTTCATAGGATTTACACCCTCCCAGCACATCATTAAAAGGGATATGAATTACCGGATATTTGTTCTGGTATTTTTTATAGCTTTGTTCTTGTGCAATATCCAGTGTATAAAACAGTGTATCCCCATCCACTGCTCTGGAAAAAAATGCAGAAATCATGTTTGCCATCACGGTCTTTCCAAAGCGGCGCGGCCTGGTGATACAGATGTAACCTCCGCCTTCTTTGATCAGCTGGAGCAGTTCTATTATCATCTTTGATTTATCTACAAAGTACGGTCTTATTGTTTCTCTTTGATACAAGGTATATGCCGCTTTACTGTCTAAATACATTCCCATAATGTGACACCCCTTCCTCTCAGCATTATTGAACTTATCCAATTACAATGTGCCAATGTGCTCATTTCACAAATTTTTCCTTGACAAATATCTTATTATGGATTATCATGAAATAGTCCTTAATTGCTTGTGTCCTGGCTACACTCCTCAGTCGCCGGGACATTTTTATTGCCATTATTGAAGATGAGTTTGGGGTGCTGACATTCGGAATACTATCCGCCAAAGAAAATGAGACTTTTTGACAGGCTGCTCCTTAACTTACAATAAGACAGCTTTTCTCAAAGAATGCAGCGCCGTAGCATAATACTTGCTGATATCCTTTCAGCAAATTTCTAGCATACTGTTCTCTGTGGATCTGTGCCAACGCTTTTTTACAGTCTTTTTCCATAGCATCATCTTTTTTTGAACGTTTTATTTCTATTATGACAGCCCGGCGGTTTTTCCGGTCTTTTACAATCACATCTGGACGTCCGGTTCCCTGCTCCTGATTGGAAGATACCTCGTAACCTGCTCCGATGAAAAGTCCAGCCAGCAGTGCGTGGTAATAGTCTTCTTTGTAATCAAAATAACTGATAGTCTCGAATAGAATATCAGTTACCATATCTGTCAGTTTCCCACTTTCCCCTGCCCACCACGCCTGAAATAATTCTGTCCGGTCCATGGCGGTAACGGTATCTGCAAACCATTTCACAATTGTATCTGCAAATATGGTCTTTACTTCTTCGTTTGGGATTCGAAGTGAAATTTTGCCTTGTGCACTGGATTCTGACACCGCCTGTGTCAGATATCCTGTCAAATACAGAATGCTCCATAAGTTATTCTCAGATGAATTAGCTATGTCGTATGTCATGTCTTCCTCAATCTGCTCCTGAATCACCCCGCCGCCCAGAAGTATCTCGAATTTTTCGTTCACATTCAGCCCTGGCAAGTCAATAAATCTACGGATAATTTCATTATGGCTGGTATCTTTCCAGTAATTAGCCGGTGCTTCTTTGGTTCCCCTGACCAGTGCGCTCACATGATTTACCACGTCCCAAGGACAGTAAATTTCCATTTCCCCAAATTGATACCCGTCATACCACTGTTTCATTTCATCTAATTTTTCGGGAAATCCGGCATCTTCCAGCATCTGACATACTTCAGGTTCTGTAAAGCCAAAATATTGATTATACCTTTGGTCCGATATGGAACTTGAGATAAAATTGTTTGCCCCTGTAAAAATACTCTCTTTTGCAATCCGCAGGCATCCAGTGACAATGGCAAATTTCAGAGATGGATTTGTCTTCCAAACCATTCCCAGGAATACCCGCATCACATCGATCATGTCCTCATAGTATCCATAATCCGACGCTTTTGCCAGCGGCACATCGTATTCGTCTATCAGCAGAATCACGCTTTTTCCGTAATGAAAAGCCATCATGCGCAATAATGTATCGACTGCGTACTGCGTATCTATCTCACTGCCAGTCCGGTTTTTCAGACGCAGGAAGCATTCCCGGTCTGTGCAGTCCACTTTATCGCTGTCAGCCAGATATGCATGTTCGATGCATAATTTGGAGATCGTCTGCTGTAACATTCCATATGCTTTTTCAAAAGTTCTCCCTCCGATATCTTTCAGTGTGAGAAAGAGTACTGGCCGTTGATTCATCCATTCCCTGCATAAATTATCATACTTTGAGATTTCCAGACCATCAAAGAGACTGCTGCTGTTTTTTCGAATATTAAAAAATTCATCCAGCATACTCATAGCCATTCCCTCCGTATTTCCCCATTTTCCACTCGATATACTATATCACACATTTTGATTGTCTGTAAACGATGGGCAATTATAATCATAGTCTTTTTCCCCTGGAGATGACTGACTGCTTCCATCAGCGCAGCTTCTGTTCCGCTGTCCAGTGCGGAGGTTGCCTCGTCAAAGATTAATAAATCCGGGTCGGTATACAGTGCCCTTGCCACGCCCACACGCTGTCTCTGCCCTCCGGAAAGCCTCACTCCCCGCTCGCCTATCTCTGTATCCAGTTTTCCTGGCAGACTGCGGACAAAGTCTGCCAGCTGCGCTTCTTCCAGGGCCTCCCATACTCTGTCATCGTCTGCTTCCGACTCTGGGATTCCGAATGCGATATTGCTGCGGATTGTGCCATCCAGCATAAAGATCATCTGGGGAATGTAACCTGTATGGGACAGCCACTCATGTCCGCCGCCGCTTATGTCTACGCCGTCTGCCAGTATTGTGCCTGCCTGGGGTTTTAACAGGCCCAGCAGGATATCTACGATGGTTGTCTTTCCCGCCCCGGATACTCCTGCAATTCCTACAGATTTTCCGATGGGAATCCTCATTTGTGCATTTGTCAGCACATTTGTTTTCGTATTGGGGTAGTGATAACAGATTCCTGTCAGAGCGATTTCCTCTTTTATGGTCAAAACTCCGGCGTGCGAAGATATATCTGTCTGTTCTGGCTCATCTTTCTCTGCCAGACCATCTGTTTCTGCTGAATTTTCCTCTTTCCCATTAATTAATATCTCAAAATTCTCCGCCAGCTTATCCAATGCTGGTTCGTAGTATGCCAGTTCATTCATATAAGTAACCACCCGGTGGGCGCTTGGCATCAGGCGGGCCGCCGCCATGGCGAAGGCGGACAGCGCCGGGAGCAGTCTGCCCACATGGTTTCCGGCAAGCACCATGACTGCAATGCCCATGAGCATGGCACTTACGCTAAAGCTCTCAATTAATATCCTTGGCACTCTGTTTAAGATTATGTTTTTTCTTTCCGCTTCCAGCTGTTTTTCTCCTGCGCGGATATAGTTTTCAAGGAAATACTTTTCCTTGCCCAATATTTTAATTTCCTTGATTCCATGTATGGCCTGGAGGAGCCATTTTGACATCTGGGCTCCATACTTTTGTCTTTTCCTGCCCTCCTGCTCCAGGATATTTCTAATTACTTTCAGGAGAAAAACGATCAGAAACAGCAGCACAAGGCTCACCAGCAGGGTCATCATTGGGTCGATCAGAAAGATTGCCGCCGCCAGAAACAGCGATACGATGATTTCCGTGAAGAAACCTAATATATGAGAGAATGTGGTAAATACGGCATTTACATTCTCAGTGAGATTCTGCAGGATCTCACTGAAGTTTGTCCCCAGGAAGTACTCATACGGCCTGTTCAGGTATATCTGCAGAAGCCTCCTCTGCATGTTTAGTTTACTTTTATGTACGAACCGGAACTGTATTTGATATTCGGCCAGCAGGAAAAATCCTTTGATGATAAATACAGCACCCAGGCATGTTACGATGGCCAATACCAATGTTTTTTCTGTGTGGATATTACACAGAGCGCATATATTTTTAATCAACAGATTCTGTTCCATCACCCCGGGCTCGGTTACAACAAGAACCAGAGGAACTACCATGGACACACCCAGCGTTTCCAGAAAAGCTCCTATCAGCATCATGACTGTGATACCGACAATCTGCAGTTTTTCTCTTCTGCCCATATCCATTATCTTATTTAATTTTGCCGCATTTCTTAATATGATCATTTATGTACCTTTTAAAATTTTATTTCCAAAGGTTTGACTGATTTTCGGTGTTTCACTGGCGGAGGCTGCATGTAGCACCTTCCGTACATATAGGTCAGGTATTCTTCGATTTTATTTGGAATACAGTAAGTTTTTTCCTCGAATTCTATTATACGAGGAGGAAAGTACACGTCGTATGGCAGCACCTGTCCCCGACCGCCGTTATCATATTCCGCCACATAACCCGCCTCTTCTCTGGATGTTTTCCCCATTTTCAATTTATTCAACAGGAAAAGCAGCAGCTTCCTTGGCAGAAACACAGCCGGAAGACTGATGATACTGTCCAAGATGTAGTCTTTTCTATTTCTTTTCTTCTTATACAAGTCCGGACAGGCATTGAATTTCAAAATGTGCCTCAGGTACGTGATGCATCTGCGTTTTCGCTTAAATGCAGCTGTTCCTATATCTTTCACATAATCCAGAGGGAATATATCAATGAAAATTCCTTTATGGGTATAGATATCTCCTGTGATCCTTTCAATGAATATGGTATTCTTTTTCCTCACTTTTGCAAATGACAGGAAATAGTTCCGCTCATTGCTTTCGTCCTGAATTTCGTAGACCTCATGGCCTTCCCGCTTCATGATATACAGAAATTTCATATAATCTTCTCTGGGCATGGCAACATCCAGGTCATCATCCCAGGGAATAAATCCCTGGTGCCGGTATGCCCCCAGAGCTGTTCCGTATGCCAGATAGCACAGGAGGTGGTGTTCCTCGCATACAGAATATACAAAATCCAGAATTTCCAGCAAAACACTGTGCAGTTTTTCAATTTCAGTATCCATGTTCTTCTCTCCTGGAACTATCTATAAAACGATTAAAGCGTCAAAAATTCATTTTCATTGGCGGCCTGCGGGTGGTGTGAGTGGTTTTGCAAACGCCCTCCAGAACCCCCAGATACAAAAACACCCCCGCTATGCCGGTGCTGAAAAATAGCCCGTGAACAAATATGGTATCTACGGCAATGATCATGACCAGAGCTTTCCAGAACTGCTTTTCTCCCTCTGCCAGCACCCTGTTTCTCAGGTAAAGTGCTATCAGCAACAATATATAGGCGGCACAGCCGCTAATCCCCCAGATCATCAGGATGCTGAAATAACCATTATGCAGAAACGGCAGGGTGGGCTCTGTTGTCACAAGATAGGCTTTTCCCTGAACGTCCAGCTGAGCGCCGAAACCGCCGCCTAATATCTGTTCTATCATACCCGCCTGGCGGAATTTCTGCAGTTCACAGTAGACTTCGTACCCCCGCCAGTTGGTCACAATGGCAATGTGATTCCAGGGGTCATTGGCATGAGATATTTCTGTCAGTGAGTTCGCCAATCTTTCCATAAAGCTGTGAAAAACAGCGGGAAACGCCCCATATGCTGCCGCCAGTCCTGCCGATGCCCCTGCCGCGTATGAAAAGAATTTCACCGGGCTTTTCAGAATTTTTAAATACAGCACGAAAATGCATGTATTTAAGAGCGTGATTCTGGAAAAATGAATCAGCAGATCTGCCAGCAGGATGACTATACATCCATATACTGGTTTTTTCTTTATTTTTGTGTTCTTCGGCATATATATGTATAGAAATAAGGTGATTACTGTCAGCGGATGACCTGCGCCAATCATGCGGCGGTATTGATAGCGTGTCATCTCCGAAACCCCATGCTGAAAAATCTTCAGAAGGCTGCCCGCCAGATCATAACAGGAAACTACAGTTCCAGCTATAAATAAATTTGTAATTCCCCCGGCTTTTGACGGGGCAGTGTTTTTTCCCACCAGCCAGAATAAAAGGGGGAACAAGGCATAGACCATATCTTTCAGCACATACCTGGGAGGGCAGTTCTGTATACTCATGTTATATAGACCGATTGCCATGCCCGTTATCAGGAAATACAGGTAAATGCCTGTGCCCGGAAACAGATTGACCCGAAACCGGCTCTCCTGTATGATAACATCGCAGACTAAAAGTCCAGACAGCACAAGGAACAGTTTCTCCATAGGCAGTGCATACAGACTGAATAAAACAGATAGTGTAAAGATAAATGATGGACTCATTGGGACTCCTTGTAGTTTTTTCTCAGACGGAGCCAGTCTCGTATCTGATATTCTAACAAAGAAACTTTCATCGCTGCTGCAAGCAGAATATATCTCCACCTGCCAATCCGGCTGTACTTTTGGTGATAATACAATCGTGACTGATAGAGTATACCCATCTGCTGACTTACCCGTCTATATGTTTTCTGGATGGACGCTGAGTGGGTATGGGTATACTGTGCATCTGCCACAATTCCGATTTTTCTGCCTGAGCTCTCCATTTTCTTTGCCAGAACCCTCTCTTCACAGTACAAAAATATCTGTTCATCAAAACCTTCCACATCCAGGAAATCTTCTAAACGCACAGCCAAAAATGCGCCCTTCACCATTTCTGCCCGCTGTACCCCAGCGTTTTGGTACAATTCTATGCCAAAGTTTTTCCTGCTGCAACATCTCCATAAGAAAAAGCAGTCTCCAAAGTCATCCCAATACTGCCTCCGCTTCCATAAAGGCGGCCGGCACATGTTTCCATAGGCGTCATATTCTACCCCTGACAGAACCGAATAACCGCTGTCTGCAAACCGGTCCAATATCTTCTGTATGTGTGCTTCCCCAACCCACACATCTGGATTGGCAATGAAAACAATCTCCATTCCCAGCCTGCGGCAGATAATTGCACCATAATTATTTCCAAAGGAATATCCCCCGTTTCTGTCATTCTGAAATACATGGAGCTTCTTATGGCTCATGTTTTTCAGATGCTGGTAAGAGCCGTCTGTGGAGGCATTGTCTATCACCACAACAGCGTCTATGTTTTTATAAGAAGCTGTCTTAAGTGCCAGTTTCTCCGTCATTTCCCATGAATTGTAATTTACAATGATAAATCCTGTTTTCATGATCATATGTTTGAACATCCGTTACTGTTCACTGTGTGGCCGGCAGCATACTCCGCGATGCCTGTGGATGTTATATTTTTCGTTCTCCGCGTTTTTTCAGCTCTCTGGCGGGAATTCCGCCGATGACTGTATTTGCGGGGAATGTGCCTGTCACAACAGCGTTTGCCGCCACCACGCACCCGTCCCCCAGTTCCGCACCGTCCAGAAATACAGCGCCTGACCCAATCCAGCAGTTGTTTCCCACTTTAATGCCCTGCCGGGTAACCCCCTGTTCCCTAATCGGAACATCCAAATTGCTGTAATTGTGGTTTTCTGAGTGAAAGCGGATATATTGTCCGCCTATCACATCTTCGCCGATTGTAATCCCTCCTGCTGCGGATCATCATCCAGCCATATTTTCTGATCAGCATCCACATATAGCTGACACTTATGTCAGAATCCAGCTGAAAATTCTCCTTTCCGGCTATTTTTAACAGCCGTATTATCAGACTACTATCCTCAAACGATATCTATCAGTTTATTTCCGGCAGAGTCAAAGGCATCACCATATCAGATGCACAAGAACTAATTTCCGTTATTCAGCCAGGCTCGCTCATCCAGAAACAGGAAAGCTGTTCGTTCCATATCACTGCAGCTGCCGGGTCAAAAAAAGTCTGCCGCGCATTGTCCAAAGCCGTCCAGGCTTATATTGTATCTATACGCGGTTCCATTGCGGATACATTTGGCGCCCATGATGTCACCGTTTTAAAAGATACCATAGCCTCCAGCCGCAGCACTTCTGTGATGCAGGAACAAATCGATATGAAATATAAGATTGGTTCTTTACGCTCAGAGACTGCTGCGATGATAGATGAATTTTCTGAAATGCAGCTACAGTTTTACCGCCTGCGTACTGCCGGTGACAATGGGGATACAAACGCTGCCTCAACGGAAAATGACAGCAAAACAGAAACCTCCCATGTATATCTGCGGTCTGCTGTGTGGGGGTGTATATTTGCTGTAATTATCTATGTATTTGTACTATTTTTTCTATATATTATGGACAACCGGCTGCGGTATACGGACGACTGTACTGTATTGTACCAGATTCCCACACTGGGGCGCATCCCGGCAGTACAAAAACAATATTCCTTCTTTAACAGTGTGGACCGGGGGCTGTATAAACATCGGGATAAAGAAAGAGATATGGTTTCTGGCAAAAAAGCTGTCAGCCTGGCCGCGGCCGCAGTGCAGATGGTCTCTCAGAAAAAGGGATTCCATCAAATATATGGAGTGAGCTGCGGATTGCTGCCGGAGACAGCGGCAAAGGCAGAGCAGGAGATCCAGCGCATTTTAGATGCAGACCAGGTGGAATTTCTGCGTGCAGATAATGTTATATACGATTCCGATGCCATGCATTTATTGAATGGAAATATCCATGGAGCTGTTTTACTTGAAAAGGCAGGTTCGGTACAATATAAAGAGATCCGGCGGGTATTAGACCTTTTGCGGCGGCTGGAAATTGAGGTTCTGGGAATGATTATTATCGAATAAAATTATTTTTAAATTGTTTCCCCGAAAATTTTCAAAAACCAGTTGACACGCAAAATTTCCTATAATATAATAGCCGGGTATGACATAGTTGGAAAATGCTCTTTTCCCGTGCCCCGGCGAGAGTATTTTACATGATAAATGACTGATAAATATAATCATAAGGAACTGTAGGAAAATAAGTGATACAGATTGCGCAGGATATTTTTTCGAGTGTGCAGGTCAAAAAACGCAGACGATGCGGGCATCGTCGAGGCTTTTTGGCCTGTGCAATCGGAGAAATAGACAAGTCAAGATGTGTCAGTTATTTTCCTACAGTTCCTAAGTGGATCGTAACTGGGAAGGTACTGAACAGTTACGTGTAATCGTTAAATTCCAGGAGGAAAGACCATGAAAACATATATGCCCAATCCAGATAAAATCGAGAGGAAATGGTATGTTGTAGATGCAGATGGATGCACTCTGGGCCGTCTTGCATCTGAAATTGCAAAGATTTTAAGAGGTAAGAACAAACCGCAGTTTACTCCCCATGAGGATACCGGGGATTATGTAATTGTAGTAAATGCTGAGAAAATCAAAGTAACCGGAAAGAAAATGTCTCAAAAGATCTATTATCATCATTCCGGATATGTTGGCGGCATGAAGGAAACTACGCTGAACGAAATGTTAGCAAAGAAACCGGAAAGAGTGCTTGAGCTGGCTGTTAAGGGTATGCTTCCCAAAGGACCGCTGGGAAGACAGATGTATAGAAAATTGTTTGTATATACAGGACCGGAACACAAACACGCAGCGCAGAAACCGGAGCAAATAGCATTTTAGTGAGGAGGTAGAATATTTTGGACAGCACAAGATTTTATGGAACAGGAAGAAGGAAATCATCGGTTGCACGGGTTTATCTGATGCCGGGAACTGGTAAAATTACTATTAATAAAAGAGATATTGATGCTTATCTGCCTATGGAGACTCTGAAAGTTGTAGTCCGCCAGCCGCTGGTTGCAACAGATACTGCAGATAAGTATGATGTATTAGTAAATGTTCACGGGGGTGGATTTACCGGACAAGCTGGCGCCATTCGTCATGGCATTGCCAGAGCACTTCTGGAAGCAGACAGCAGTTTCAGACCTGTTTTGAAATCAGCTGGTTTCCTGACCAGGGATCCAAGAATGAAAGAGAGAAAGAAATACGGTCTCAAGGCAGCACGCCGTGCACCGCAGTTCTCAAAGAGATAGGCAGACAAAACACAAGATTTCAAGAATATATACTCCGCAGGATTTCCTGCGGAGTTTTTTTAACCTATTAACATTTTAGGCTATTTAGGTTATAATAAATTTTAATTTACACAGATTTTATAATGGAGGTGCTGGTATGTGCGATGTGAAAAAATATATGAAGATATAAAAATGCTTCAACCGGAAGACACTTTACAGCTTGTACTAGAAGCCGAAACAGAAGAACAAAGAAGTTTTTATGAAATGGTGGGTAATTTTCTACTGCAAAGAAAACAACGGCAGGTAATAGAAAGGAACCTCTTTTAGCGAAAAAATATATTTTAATAGCAGGCGTTAATGGAGCTGGCAAATCGACACTGTACCAATCACTGCAAAGCTTGCAGAGTATGCCAAGAGTGAATACAGATGAAATATTGAGAGAGTTTGGCGATTGGAGAGATATGGCTGACGTTATGACTGCCGGAAAAATTGCAGTAAAGAAAATTGCTAAGTATTTTGATGAAGGCATTGCTTTTAATCAGGAAACTACATTGTGTGGAAAATCAATAATAAATAATATAACAAAAACAAAGAATAGAGGATATTTTATTGAACTACGTTATATCGGGGTTGAGAGTGCAGATATTGCAAAAGAAAGAGCAGCCGGACGTATTAAATTAGGATAACTTGATAATTTTGCTTGAGTATTTGTGGTTTGAGTATTTTCTGTACTTTTTTAGCACTCAACCCTTGACGTGGCTAATAATTAATGTTATAGTTCTGATAGAACAAAAAAGTCATGTGAATGTTCCCGGAGCCGCTGCACATCTTCCCATGTGCTCATATTCCGGCAGAACACTCCACACAAACATGGAGGGATCATCATGAATATTGCAAAATTTACACAAAAATCAATCCAGGCTGTCCAGAACTTAGAGAAAGCCGCTTATGAATATGGAAACCAGGAGATTGAGCAGGAACATCTGCTCTACTGTTTATACCATCAGGATGACAGTCTGATTCAAAAACTGCTGGAAAAGATGGAGATCCAGCCCCAGGCTTTCGCAGACAGCCTGGACCGGGCATTACAGGCGCGGGTTAAGGTTTCCGGGGGCAACCTGTATTACGGACAGCACTTGAATAAGGCACTGGTGGAGGCTGAGGAAGAGGCCCGGCAGATGGGGGACGAATATGTGTCTGTGGAGCATCTGTTCCTATCCATCATCCGCCATGCCAGCCCGTCTGTAAAACAATTATTCCAGGAATATGGCATTACCAGGGAACGTTTTCTGCAGGCTCTGTCCACTGTGCGGGGAAACCAGCGGGTGGTCAGTGACAACCCGGAGGCCACCTATGATACACTGAATAAATATGGCCAGGATCTGGTGGAGCGGGCGAGAAACCAGAAATTAGACCCAGTCATCGGGCGGGACGAGGAAATCCGGAATATTGTGAGGATTTTATCCAGGAAAACCAAGAATAACCCGGTATTAATCGGGGAGCCCGGTGTGGGAAAGACAGCTGCCGTGGAGGGACTGGCCCAGAGAATCGTCCGCGGGGATGTGCCGGAAGGCTTGAAAAACAAACGGATTTTCTCCCTGGATATGGGGGCATTGGTGGCTGGTGCCAAATACCGGGGCGAATTCGAAGAACGGCTGAAAGCGGTACTGGAAGAAGTGCGTAAAAGTGAGGGTGAAATCATTCTCTTTATTGACGAGCTGCACTTAATTGTGGGTGCAGGGAAAACCGATGGGGCCATGGATGCTGGAAATATGCTGAAACCCATGCTGGCCCGTGGAGAACTGCACTGCATCGGGGCCACCACCCTGGACGAATACCGCCAGTATATTGAAAAAGACGCCGCCCTGGAACGGCGTTTCCAGCCTGTTCTTGTAGACGAACCTTCTGTGGAGGACACCATTTCCATATTGCGCGGGCTGAAAGAACGGTATGAAGTGTATCATGGGGTAAAAATCACCGATGGTGCGCTGGTGGCTGCGGCTACACTGTCCCACCGCTATATCAGCGACCGTTTTCTCCCTGACAAGGCCATTGACCTGGTGGATGAGGCGTGCGCACTGATTAAAACCGAACTGGATTCCATGCCCTCTCAGCTGGATGATATGTCCCGGAAAATCACTCAGATGGAAATTGAAGAGGCTGCATTGAAGAAAGAAAACGACAGGCTCAGCCAGGACCGTCTGGTGGTTCTGCAAAAAGAACTGGCAGACACCCGGGATGAATTCAACGCCCAGAAGGCCCAGTGGGACAACGAAAAAGTGTCAGTGGAAAAAGTCCAGAAAATACGGGAGCGGATGGAGGAAGTGAAGCGCCAGATTGAAAAGGCCACCCAGGACTATGACCTGGAGAAAAGCAGTGAGCTGAAATACGGTGAACTGCCCCGTCTGCAGCATGACCTGGAAATCGCGGAAAATCAGATGAACCAATCAGAACACAGCCTTCTGCATGAACGGGTGACAGATGAAGAAATCGCCAGAATTATTTCCCGCTGGACCGGAATCCCTGTAGCAAAACTCACAGAGGGAGAGCGGAGCAAGATTCTGGGGCTGGAAGAACAGCTGCACAGGCGGGTGGTAGGCCAGGATGAGGGGGTAAAAAAGGTAACTGACGCCATTCTCCGCTCCAAAGCCGGAATCAAAGACCCGTCCAAGCCCATCGGTTCTTTCCTGTTCCTGGGGCCCACCGGCGTGGGAAAAACAGAGCTGGCAAAAACACTGGCGGCAAATCTGTTTGACGATGAGAATAATATGGTGCGCATTGATATGAGTGAATATATGGAGAAGTTCTCCGTGTCAAGGCTTATCGGAGCTCCTCCAGGATATGTAGG